>NZ_JAPJDM010000016.1:55722-59055 GCF_026242095.1 Streptomyces sp. NEAU-W12 | reverse complement strand
GGGGGGGGGGCGCGGGGGGGGGGCGGGCGGGGGGGGGGGGGGCGGGGGCCCCCCCCCCCCCCCGGCACACGACTACTTCGCCTCGGAACCGCCGTCGGACTTCTTCGCCTGCTCGTCCGTCCTCGCCTTGTCCGCGGCGTCGGCATCGGCGGGCTCTGCGTCGGCGGTGTCGGCGGGCGCTTCGGCCGTGCCGGCCGTGTCCTTCTTGCCGAAATCGACCGGTGCGTCGTCGGAGGCGGAGGCGGCGGAGTCGTCGGTCTCGGTGAGGGAGGAGGCGTCGTCGGGGACGACATCGGCGTCGGACTTCAGGTCGTGCTCGATGCCGTGAACGATGCGGTTGTACTCGTCGTCGGTCAGGACGGCACCGATGGAGTTCTTCGCGAACAGCAGCTCCACACCGGGGCCGGCGTCGAGGAGAACCGTGTCGTCACCGACCTCCTTCACCGTGGCGTACATGCCCCCGATCGTGCGGACACCGGAACCCGGCTGCATCTGGTTCCGCATGTCGATGGCCTGCTGCTGCTTCTTCTTGGCCGACCGGGTCATCAGGAACATGGCCCCGATGAGCACAATGAACGGGAGGAGGGTCAGGAGACTCACGGGTCGGACTTCCTTCACACGACCGCGATGGTGAACGGCCTGATGGTTGGGGGTATGTGATGCCGCCGACAAGGGTGGCACCGGCGGAGTCTAGGCGAGTTGGCGCGCAGGGAACAACGCTCAGCATGGCACCGGGGTTCCTGGCGTGGCCAGTGCCGTCCGCCTCACGCCCCGAACAGGTCCCGTTGTCCGTTTCCGGCGGCCCGGGAGCCGGGCGGGGCAAGGCCGAGATGCGCCCAGGCAGCCGGCGTGGCGACCCGGCCGCGCGGGGTACGGGCGAGCAGCCCCTCCCGTACGAGGAAGGGTTCGGCGACCTCCTCCACGGTCTCCCGTTCCTCCCCCACCGCGACGGCGAGCGTGGACAGGCCGACGGGGCCGCCGCCGAACAGCTTGAGCAGGGCCTCCAGCACCGCCCGGTCGAGCCGGTCGAGGCCGCGGGCGTCGACCTCGTAGACCGCGAGGGCCGACCCGGCGATCTCCCTGGTGATCCGTCCGTCGGCCTTGACCTGCGCGTAGTCGCGCACGCGGCGCAGCAGGCGGTTGGCGATGCGGGGCGTGCCGCGCGACCGGCCGGCGATCTCGGCGGCGCCGTCGGCCTCTATCCCCACGTCCAGGAGGCTCGCCGAGCGGTGGACGACCCGCTCCAGTTCGGTGGGCTCGTAGAACTCCATGTGCGCGGTGAAGCCGAAGCGGTCACGCAGCGGGGGCGGCAGCAGGCCCGCCCGGGTGGTGGCGCCGACCAGGGTGAAGGGCGGCAGCTCGAGGGGGATGGCGGTGGCGCCGGGGCCCTTGCCGACGATGACGTCGACACGGAAGTCCTCCATCGCCATGTAGAGCATCTCCTCGGCGGGCCGGGACATGCGGTGGATCTCGTCGAGGAAGAGGACCTCGCCCTCCTGGAGGGAGGACAGGATCGCGGCGAGGTCGCCGGCGTGCTGGATGGCCGGTCCCGAGGTGATGCGGAGGGGGGCTTCCATCTCGGCCGCGATGATCATGGAGAGGGTGGTCTTGCCGAGGCCGGGGGCGCCGGAGAGCAGCACGTGGTCGGCGGTGGCGCCGCGCGCGCGTGCGGCGCGCAGCACGAGGTCGAGCTGCTCACGGACCTTCTCCTGGCCGATGAACTCGTCCAGGTCCTTGGGCCGCAGGGCGGCCTCGACGGCCCGCTCCTCCCCGTCGGCGACAGATCCCACCAGCCGCTCGGCGGCCGTGGGGTCGGTCGTGTCGTCCCAGTTCACTGAAGTCTCCTAGCCGGGCGGGGCGGCGGGCGGTACGAGGAATACGGGGCTTGCGGGGGCTAGCGGGCGCGGTTCAGGGTCTGCAGGGCCGCCCGCAGCAGCGCGCCCACCTGGGGTGTGCCCTCGGCCGCCTCGGCCTGGGGGGTGACGGCGGCGACCGCTTCCTCGGCCTCGCGCGTCGCGTAGCCGAGGCCGATCAGGGCGGCGTGCAGCTGGTCGCGCCAGCCCGCGGTGGCGGGGCTCGCCACGGCCGCCGCACCCGCCGGTGCGCCGAGGCGGTCCTTCAGCTCCAGAAGCAGCTTCTGGGCGCCCTTCTTGCCGATGCCGGGGACGGCGGTGAGCGCCTTCTCGTCGGCGGTCGCGACGGCCCGGCGCAGCGCGTCCGGGGGGTGCACGGCCAGCATGGCCTGGGCGAGGCGGGGGCCGACACCGCTGGCGGTCTGCAGCAGGACGAAGGTCTGCCGCTCGTCGTCGTCCGCGAAGCCGTAGAGGGTGAGCGAGTCCTCGCGCACGACGAGGGAGGTGGCGAGCCGGGCCGTCTGGCCGACGCGCAGCGTGGAGAGCGTGTTCGGCGTGCACTGGACGGCCATGCCGACGCCGCCGACCTCGACGACCGCGACGTCGGGTGCGAGTGCGGCGACGGTGCCGCTGACGAAGGCGATCATGCGGTGCGCCCCTTCAATGGGTCGGGCGATGGGCTGGGTGACGGGTGCGGTGCCGTGGATGTCCTCGGGCCGGACGCCCTCGATGCGGCCGTGCGCGCGGCGGGCGTGCGTGAGGCGTGCAGGGCGGCGGCCTGCTGGAGCCGGTTCTGCGCGGGGGCCCGCCAGATGTGGCAGATGGCGAGGGCGAGGGCGTCGGCCGCGTCGGCGGGCTTCGGAGGCGCGTCGAGCCGCAGCAGGCGGGTGACCATCGCACCGACCTGGGCCTTGTCCGCACGCCCGGAACCGGTCACGGCCGCCTTGACCTCGCTCGGGGTGTGCAGGGCGACCGGGATCCCGCGGCGGGAGGCGCACAGCAGGGCGACGGCGCTCGCCTGGGCGGTGCCCATCACCGTACGGACGTTGTGCTGGCTGAAGACGCGCTCGACGGCGACGAACTCCGGCCGGTATTCGTCCAGCCACCGCTCGAGGCCCTGTTCGACCGCGACGAGACGGTGCCCGAGGTCGGCGTCGGCGGACGTGCGCACGACACCCACGCCAAGCATGGTCAGCGGCCGACCGGCGACCCCTTCGACCACACCGACACCGCATCTCGTCAGTCCCGGGTCCACCCCCAGCACGCGCACCCTGCACCCCTTTTCGCGGCTGACCCGCCGCCGCTCTCGCGGACCTGGTTGATCGCCGTCGGGGTTCCTCAATCGATGGTTGCGGTCCGGCGGACGGTGATCCTTGACGTGTGCCAGGCTAACGGCTGCCACTGACAGGAGCGGCGGGGCGGGGGGGGGGGGTGCCCCCACGGCCCCCCCCCGCACCCGGCAAGCCGCGCGGGGCCGCCC
>NZ_JAPJDM010000016.1:7012-55712 GCF_026242095.1 Streptomyces sp. NEAU-W12 | reverse complement strand
GGGGGGGGGGGGGGGGCCGGGGGCCCGGGGGCGGGGGGGGGGGGGGGGGGGGGGGGCCCCCCCCCCCCCCCGCCGGCATCCTCGTGCACGCGGCGGTGCTACGCCTCGACCTTCTCCATGACCTCGTCGCTCACGTCGAAGTTGGCGAAGACGTTCTGCACGTCGTCGCTGTCCTCCAGTACGTCGATGAGCTTGAAGATCTTCTTGGCGCCCTCCTCGTCCAGCTCGACCTGCATGGTCGGGACGAAGTTGGCCTCGGCGGAGTCGTAGTCGATCCCGGCGTCCTGCAGAGCGGTGCGGACCTCGACCAGGTCGGTGGCCTCGCTGAGCACCTCGAAGGACTCGCCGAGGTCGTTGACCTCCTCGGCGCCCGCGTCCAGGACGGCGGCCAGGACGTCGTCCTCGGTCAGCTCGCCCTTGGGAACGATGACGACACCCTTGCGGTTGAACAGGTACGACACCGAGCCCGGGTCGGCCATCGAGCCGCCGTTGCGGGTCATCGCGACGCGCACGTCGGAGGCCGCGCGGTTGCGGTTGTCGGTGAGGCACTCGATGAGCACCGCGACGCCGTTCGGACCGTAGCCCTCGTACATGATCGTCTCGTAGTCGGCGCCACCGGCCTCGAGACCGCCGCCGCGCTTGATGGCAGAGTCGATGTTCTTGTTCGGCACCGACTGCTTCTTGGCCTTCTGGACGGCGTCGTAGAGGGTCGGGTTGCCCTCCAGATCGACACCGCCCATCCGCGCGGCGACCTCGATGTTCTTGATCAGCTTCGCGAAGAGTTTGCCGCGCTTGGCGTCGATCACGGCCTTCTTGTGCTTCGTCGTGGCCCATTTAGAGTGGCCGGACATCTGCCTGTCTCCTTCGCGTAACCCATCTCTGCAACGAACGCAGGAATCCTACAAGGGCCCGGTCCGACATTTCCCGTCGTCCGGCCGCCGGGCAGGTGGAAGACGTCGGACCGCGCACTACGGGGAGCCGGCCGCCCCGTGTCCGCGCGCCATGTCGACGAACAGACCGTGCACCCGGTGGTCGCCTGTCAGTTCCGGGTGGAACGACGTGGCCAGCGCGTTGCCCTGGCGGACGGCGACGATGTGACCGTCGTGCTCGGCGATCACCTCCGCGCCGGCACCGACGGACTCGACCCAGGGCGCGCGGATGAAGACCCCGTGCACGGGGCCGCCCGCGATGCCCCGGACGTCGACCGCCGCCTCGAACGACTCGTTCTGCCGACCGAACGCGTTGCGGCGCACGATCATGTCGACGCCGCCCACGGTCTCCTGACCGGAGCGCGGGTCGAGGATCTTGTCGGCGAGCAGGATCATCCCGGCGCACGTGCCGTAGACCGGCATGCCGCCGCGCACACGTGCGCGCAGGGGCTCCATCAGGCCGAACAGGACGGCCAGCTTGGAGATGGTGGTGGACTCGCCGCCGGGAAGGACCAGGCCGTCGGCCTCCGCGAGTTCCTCCGGGCGCCGCACCGGCCTGGCGACGGCGCCGGCCGCGGCCAGGGCGACGAGGTGCTCCCGTACGTCACCCTGGAGGGCCAGGACACCGATGACGACGTCGCTCATGTCCCGGGCCTACCAGCCGCGGTTGGCGTAGCGCTCGGCCTCGGGGAGGGTGTCGCAGTTGATGCCGACCATGGCCTCGCCGAGGTTGCGGGACGCCTCCGCTATCGCCTTGGGGTCGTCGAAGAAGGTGGTCGCCCTGACGATGGCGGCCGCCCGCTTGGCCGGGTCGCCCGACTTGAAGATGCCGGAGCCGACGAAGACGCCCTCGGCCCCGAGCTGACGCATCAGAGCGGCGTCGGCGGGGGTGGCGACACCGCCGGCGGAGAACAGCACGACCGGCAGCCTGCCCAGTTCGGCGGCCTCCTTGACCAGTTCGTAGGGGGCGCGCAGCTCCTTGGCGGCGGCGTACAGCTCGTGGTTGTCGAAGCCGCGCAGCCGGGCGATCTCGTTCTTGATCTGACGCAGGTGGCGGACCGCCTCGACGACGTTGCCGGTGCCGGCCTCACCCTTGGAGCGGATCATCGCGGCGCCCTCGGCGATGCGGCGCAGGGCCTCGCCGAGGTTGGTGGCACCGCAGACGAAGGGGGTGGTGAACGACCACTTGTCGGAGTGGTTGACCTCGTCGGCCGGGGTGAGGACCTCGGACTCGTCGATGTAGTCGACGCCGAGCGACTGCAGCACCTGCGCCTCGACGAAGTGGCCGATGCGGGACTTGGCCATGACCGGGATGGAGACGGCCTCGATGATGCCCTCGATCATGTCCGGGTCGGA
Organism: Streptomyces sp. NEAU-W12; assembly: GCF_026242095.1. NCBI lineage: Bacteria > Bacillati > Actinomycetota > Actinomycetes > Kitasatosporales > Streptomycetaceae > Streptomyces > Streptomyces sp. NEAU-W12. The sequence continues at coordinate 53,427 of NZ_JAPJDM010000016.1, read as the reverse complement.
CATGCGGGCCACGCCGCCGTCCTTGCGGATGTCGGCGGGGACGCGCTCCAGGGCCATGACGGCGACGGCACCCGCGTCCTCGGCGATCCTGGCCTGCTCCGGCGTGACGACGTCCATGATCACGCCGCCCTTGAGCTGCTCGGCCATGCCGCGCTTCACACGGGCGGTGCCGGTCTCGGGACCCTGGTTTTCGGAGAGCGTGCTGGACACGAGTGACCTCACTGATGGCGAAGAGGGGGTTTCTGCAGCACTGAGGAAACGTGAACGGACCAGGCCACGGCAAGAGCCAATGCAGGGGCGGTGGATCGTTTTGGGCAAAGCTCCCGGCCCGGCGACCGGCGCGGGCCCCGGTGAGTGCTGCGGGCGGGTGCTGCCGGCGGGTGCTGCCGGTCAGGCCGCACGTTCGATCAGGGCGGCCGGGGGTTCGTCGTCCATTTCGAACGCCATGGGGAACGGCGCGTGGCCCGCCAGCCGGAACCAGCGCACCTTGCGGTGCCGACGCAGGGCGCGCGCGGCCCGTACGGCGTCGTTGTGGAAGCGGCGGGCCATGGGCACTCTGCGGACCGCCTCGGCGAGTTCCAGGGTCGCCTCCTCTCCGCCGGGCGCTTCCCTGACCGCGTCCACCTGCTGCGACTCGGCGAAGACGGCCCGCAGCGCCTGGGTCAGTTCGCTCTCGGCGACCTCCCGCTGCTCCTCCACCGCCTGCCGCGCGGCGTGCGCGGCCTCGTAGAGCACGATCGAGGCGGCGGGGTCGAGCACCCCCGAGGTGGCCAGTTCCTGGGCCACGGAGGCGCGGCGCAGCAACTGCGCGTCCAGCGCGGCACGGGCGGCGTCGATCCGGGCGTGCAGCCGGTCCAGCCGCCCCGCCGTCCAGCTCAGGTAGAGGCCGATCACCACGAGGGCGACAAGGATCCAGATCAGGGTTGCGGTCACGGGCGGCAAGGCTACCGGGGCGCACCGCCGGGGTTCACCGGGTCCCTGGGCGTGGACGACGGCGCCGGTGGAGGACCGCTCGCCGAAGCCGCCGTCGCCGCGGGCCGCGCCGTCAGTCCCGCGCCGGACCGAAGCGCGACCACAGCCCCGTCGTCCGCTCGTCGGCCGCCACCGCCGCGGCTCCGGCGGTCACCGTCTCGTAGACGGACATGATGTCCGCGCCGACGGTGGACCAGTCGAAGCGGCGGACGTGGGCGCTGCCCCGCTCGCGCAGCTTCGCGCGCCGTTCCGGGTCCCCCAGGAGGCGTACCGCGGCCTCGGCGAGCGCGTCGGCGTCCTCGTTGGGGAACAGTTCGCCGGCTGCGCCCCGGTCGAGGACCTGGGCGAAGGCGTCCAGGTCGGAGGCGAGCACCGGCGCCCCCGCGGACATCGCCTCGACCAGGATGATGCCGAAGCTCTCGCCGCCGGTGTTGGGCGCCACGTACAGGTCGACGCTGCGCAGGAAGCGGGCCTTGTCCTCGTCGCTGACCATGCCGAGGAACTCGACCCGGGAGCGGAGTTCGGCGGGCAGGGTGTGCACCGCCTCCTTCTCGTCGCCGCGTCCGGCGACCAGCAGCCGTGTCTGCGGGCGGGCGGCGAGGATCTTCGGCAGGGCGCGCATCAGCACCGGCAGGCCCTTGCGGGGCTCGTCGATGCGGCCGATGAAGCCGATCGTGTCACCCTGCCAGTCCGGCTCGGGCTCGGCGCGGGCGAAGAAGTCGACGTCCACTCCGTTCGGGATCACCACGGCGTCGCCGCCGAGGTGTTCGACGAGCGTGCGGCGTGCGTACTCGCTCACCGCGATCCGCGCGCTGATCTTCTCCAGTGCCGCCTGCAGGATGGAGTACGCGGCGACCATGGCCCTGGAACGCGGGTTGGACGTGTGGAAGGTCGCGACGATGGGTCCCCGGGCCGCCCAGCAGGCCAGCAGGCCGAGCGAGGGCGAGGTCGGCTCGTGGATGTGGATCACGTCGAAGGCGCCCTCGTACAGCCAGCGCCGCGCCCGGGCCGCCGACAGGAATCCGAAGTTGAGCCGGGCCACCGAGCCGTTGTACGGAACCGGCACCGCGCGGCCCGCCGGGACGACGTACGGCGGCAGCGGGGTGTCCTCGTCGGCCGGGGCGAGGACGGACACCTCGTGGCCCTGGCGGATGAAGTACTCGGCCAGGTCCCGGATGTGGAACTGGACGCCGCCCGGTACGTCCCAGGAGTACGGGCAGACGATGCCGATCCTCACGGGGTCCCCTTCCGGGCGTCCTCGCCGGGGTCCCGCGCGGGATCGAGATCCTTGACCCACAAACGCTGCAGCATGTGCCAGTCCTCCGGGTGGTCGGCGATGCCCGTGGCGAAGGCGTCGGCCAGCGCCTGTGTCATGACAGACGTCTTCTCGGCCCGCGTACCTGACGTCGGAACCGGGACCGCCGGATGGACCCGGCCCCGCATCACGGGCGAGTCGTCGTACCAGAGCGTCGCCGGCAGCAGCAGCGCCCCGGTGTGCTGGGCGAGCAGGGCGGGGCCGGCCGGCATCCGCGCGGTCTCGCCGAAGAACTCGACCTCCACGCCGGAGGCCGACAGATCGCGGTCGGCGACCAGGCAGACCAGTCCCCCGTCGCGCAGCCGCCGGGCCAGCGTGCCGAACGCGCTGCCGCCGTTGTGCGGGAGCACCTCCATGCCGAGACCCTCGCGGTAGGCGACGAACCGGTCGTACAGCGTCTCGGGCTTCAGGCGCTCGGTGACGGTGGTGAACGGGATGCCGAGCCCGGTGGTGGCCCAGGCGCCCGCGAGGTCCCAGTTGGCGAGGTGCGGCAGCGCGAGGACCACACCCTTGCCGGCCGCCATGCCGTCGGTCACGCGGTGGATGTCCTTGATGTCGATGCCGTTCGCGATGCGCTCCGGGCTCCAGGCGGGCAGCCGGAAGGACTCCATCCAGTACCGCAGGTACGAACGCATGCCCGCACGGGACAGTTCGGCGAGCCGCTCGGGGCTCGCGTCCGGCACCACGCGCGCGTAGTTGCTCTCCAGCCGCAGCACGCCCTGGCCGCGCCGCTTCCATGCGATGTCGGCGATGGTCCGGCCGAGCCGCACGGCGACGGGCTCGGGCAGCTTCTTGACGGTGGCCCAGCCGGCGCCGTACAGGGCGTCGCTCAGGCGGTCCTGCACGCTCACTTCGCGGCCCCGCTCCCGCGGGCCTCCTGCTCCCCGGCGGCCCCCTGTCCCTGGCCGGCCTCCGCGGCCTCCGCCTCGGCGGACTCCCGGCGCACCGTGACGACCCGCTGGATCAGCGTGATCAGGCTGCCGACGGCGACGATCCACAGGGCGACCGGCAGCAGGTACTGGATGCCGGGCACGCCGAACGCGTGCAGGCCCGCCAGGCCGGCCGCGACCAGGGAGACGACGAGCCGCTCGGCCCGCTCGATCAGCCCGTTCACGGCCACCGGGAGTCCGATCGACTCGCCGCGTGCCTTGGTGTACGACACCACCTGGCCGCTGGCCAGGCAGAAGATCGACACGGCGCACAGGACGAGGTCGTCGCCGCCGCCCGCGTACCACAGGGCGAAGCCGCCGAAGACGGCCCCGTCGGCGACCCGGTCGAGGGTGGAGTCGAGGAAGGCACCCCAGCGGCTGGAGCGGCCCAGCTGGCGGGCCATGTTGCCGTCGACGAGGTCGGAGAACACGAACAGTGTGATGACGACCGTGCCCCAGAAGAACTCGCCCATGGGGTAGAAGACCAGCGCGCCCGCGACCACACCGGCGGTGCCGATGAGCGTGACCGTGTCCGGGCTGACCCCCCGCCGGATGAGAAACGCGGCGAACGGTGTGAGGACACGCGTGAAGAATGCACGCGCGTACTTGTTCAGCATGGCCTTCCCGACGGTCGGTGTGGCCGCGTGGCCCCACTGGCCACCGGCTGGCCCATCGTAGTCACGCGCGCGTACGACCGGCGCCGGGTGTCCGGGGATCCGGCACGGGGGACGGCCGGCGCGCGGGTCCCCGTCCCGGAGCAGCGCCGGGAGGGAGAGCCCGTCCTTCGTATGGACGCACCGTGGCGGGAGTGGAAAGCTCGAAGGACCGCGGGCATCGCCGGAGCCGTCACCGCTCGGGGTGCCCCGGGCCGGACCCCGGGGAGGATTCCGCGAGTCCGCGCCCACAGCGACCTCACCGTGCACGGGAGGCAGGACCATGGGCGACAAGGCGCACACACACCCCGGAGCCGCCGGAAGGGCACAGGTGGCCGACCACCCCGCGTCCGTACGGAACGTGGTGCTGGTCGGCCACTCCGGATCGGGCAAGACGACCTTGGTGGAGGCTCTCGCGCTGACCGCGGGAGCGGTGAACCGGGCGGGCCGGGTGGAGGACGGCGGCACCGTCTCCGACTACGACGACATCGAGCACCGGCAGCAGCGCTCGGTGCAGCTCTCCCTGGTGCCCCTCGAATGGGACGGCATCAAGATCAATCTGTTGGACACTCCCGGATACGCCGACTTCGTCGGTGAACTCAGGGCCGGTCTGCGAGCGGCGGACGCGGCCCTTTTCGTCGTCTCGGCCTCCGACGGGGTGGACGGCTCGACCCGCATGGTGTGGGACGAGTGCGCGGCCGTCGGCATGCCGCGGGCCATCGTCGTCACGCACCTGGAGGCGGCCCGCGCGGACTTCACCGAGATGACGCGTGTGTGCGCGCAGGCCTTCGGCGGGGACGACCCCGACGCCGTGCTGCCGCTGTACCTGCCGCTGCACGGCCCGGAGGGGCCCGACGGGCACGCGTCCGTGACAGGCCTGATCGGGCTGCTGACGCAGAAGCTGTTCGACTACTCCTCCGGCGAACGCGAGGAGCACGAGCCCGACCCGGACCGGCTGCCGCTGATCGAGGGGGCCCGCAACCGGCTGATCGAGGGGATCATCGCGGAGAGCGAGGACGAGACCCTCATGGACCGCTACCTCGGCGGCGAGCCGTGCGACGTCAGGACCCTGGTCGAGGACCTGGAGAAGGCCGTCGCGCGCGGCGTGTTCTTCCCCGTCCTGGCCGCCGCCCCCGCGGCCGAGGGCGCCCGCCAGGGTCTCGGCACGGTCGAACTGCTCGGGCTGATCACCGGCGGTTTCCCGACCCCGCTGGAACACAGCACGCCGCGGGTGACCACGGTCGACGGCGCGCCGCGCGAGCTGAAGCCGTGCGACCCCGACGCCCCGCTGGTCGCCGAGGTCGTCAAGACCTCGTCCGACCCGTACGTCGGGCGGCTCTCGCTGGTCCGGCTGTTCTCCGGCACCCTGCGCGCCGACCAGACGGTGCACGTCTCGGGGCACGGACTGGCCGACCGGGGCCACGAGGACCACGATGTCGACGAGCGGATCGGTGCCCTGTCCACACCGTTCGGCAAGCAGCAGCGCCCGGTGTCCCACGTCGTCGCGGGCGATCTCGCGTGCGTGGCGAAGCTGGGCCGCGCGGAGACCGGGGACACCCTGTCCGCCAAGGACGACCCCCTCCTGGTGGAACCCTGGGAGATGCCCGACCCGTTGCTGCCCCTGGCCATCCGGGCGCACAGCAAGCCGGACGAGGACAAGCTCTCGCAGGGGCTGGCCCGCCTCGTCGCGGAGGACCCCACGATGCGACTGGAGCACAACCAGGACACCCACCAGGTGGTCCTGTGGTGCCTGGGCGAGGCCCACGCGGACGTGGCCCTGGAGCGGCTGCGCGGCCGGTACGGCGTCCAGGTGGACGTCGTGGCCCACCGGGTGCCGCTGCGCGAGACGTTCGGCTCCAGGGCCTCGGGGCGCGGACGGCACGTCAAGCAGTCCGGCGGGCACGGGCAGTTCGCCATCTGCGAGATCGACGTGGAGCCGCTCCCGGGTGGTTCGGGCGTCGAGTTCGTGGACAAGGTCGTCGGCGGCGCGGTGCCGCGGCAGTTCATCCCGTCCGTCGAGAAGGGCGTACGGGCGCAGGCCGCCAGAGGAGTCGCGGCCGGTCACCCGCTGATCGACGTACGGGTGACGCTGCGGGACGGCAAGGCCCACTCGGTGGACTCCTCCGACGCGGCCTTCCAGACGGCCGGCGCGCTGGCGTTGCGGGAGGCGGCCGCGGACGCCCGGATCCGTCTCCTGGAGCCGGTGTCCGAGGTGAGCGTGCTGGTCGGTGACGACTACGTGGGCCCGGTGATGAGCGATCTGTCCGGCCGGCGCGGCCGGGTACTCGGCACCGAGCAGTCGCCGGGCGGCCGCACCCTCGTCCGGGCGGAGGTCCCGGAGATCGAGATCGGCCGGTACAGCGTCGACCTGCGGTCGCTCTCGCACGGCACCGCGCGCTTCAGCCGCCGGTACGTGCGGCACGAGCCGATGCCGGCGCAGGTCGCCGAACGGGCCCGGGAGGAGGCTCTCAGCGCCTGACCACGGACTGCGGACGACAGACGGCAGACGGCCGACGGGCGGCAGGCGGCAGGCGCCTCCCCACGGCACGGACGGGGCGCCGGACGGGGCGCCCGCCGGCTCCGGCAGCCTCGCGCGCCACCGCGCGCCACCGCGCCCGGACACGCACCCGGCAGCCGCGGAATGCGCCCCCGAAGAGGCCGCGCTTCGTACCGGCGGGCGGCTTTCGGCAGTCCACCGACGGACGCCGGTGGCTGCGGATACCCTGAAGACCAGTTCAACAGGTGTGCGCGGCAAGGAAGTCGGGAAGGCCGCAAGACGACAGTCGCGGCGATCGGGGGCGGGAATGACCGTTGAAGGCGGTTACGCGGAATTCTTCGGTCCGCAGGTGCCGAGCACCGGCGGCGAGGGGCAGACCCCGACGTTCGCGCTGGCCTCGGCCGCCTACCGGGACAACGAGGCCGACGAGATACTCAAGGCCAACAGCGAGTGGCACAAGTCGTCCGTCGGCAAACCCCGGATCGCGCTGTTCCGGCCGAATCTGGGCGAGGCGTTCTCCCGGGCGATCATCGACCGGATGCTGGGTTCCGGGCGGGCACCGCTCATCCAGTCCTTCGGCACCCAGCCGCAGGTGGTGGTGGAGCACAGCCTCGCGGCACACCGCATCCGCAGGGAGCGGGACAACTGGCTGAGCGCCGTGATGGTGCTGTGCGGCCTGCTGTTCCTGCCCGGACTGCTGGTCTGGCTGCTGGTCTTCCAGATCCGCACCACCATCGCCAGGCGCGAGGACAAGCGGGCCGGCGCGCTCGCCACCGTCCTGCTGGTCGCGATGGGGATCCTCGCCGCGCTCTTCCTGCTCCGGATGCCCTTCGACGGATTCTGGGGCTGGTACGCGCGCGCCTGTGTCGTCGCTCCGGTGATCGGCTGGTTCTGGGCCAAGCGGATCTGCGAGCGCACGGCACACGACCTCAGGGAGCGCTGGAGCAGCCTGCTCTCCGGCGGCAGTGTGGGCGCCAAGGTGCCCGAGGCGGTACCGAGCAGCCCCGGCGAGACGGCCGCCGAACAGTTGCGTCAGTCGCTGGCCCGGCTCAGCGCCGAGCAGCAGTCCAACTCCGTGTTCTACGCCGGTCCCAAGGGGATACTCGGCATGGGCACGCGCTGGGGCAGCTGGCAGCTCGCCGAGGAACTGATCCCGATCGACCCGGACCGGGAGATCAACCCGTTCCGCAGCTGGGACGTCATCAGGGCCGTTCACGACCGGCTGCGCATGCTGGAGCGCGGCCCGCTGCACACCGGGGGCTTTCCCAAGCCGACGGTACGGCACTGGATCGTCACCCCCATCGGGGAGAACGCGGGAGCGGTGTCCCGGCCCGACGGCACCGACGTCGAGGCGTACCAGATCAAGTCGCACGCCATACAGGAGATCTGCAACAACCAGCAGTTCGGCGCGGGCGACCGGCACTACCTGGGCGTGCAGTGGACGCTGTGGGACGGCCAGTTGGTCCTCACCATGCTGATCACGGTGACGGTGCTGCACGAGACGCTGCGCATCGAGGTCACCGGTCATGCGCTGGGCCCGGTGCACCCCCTGTTCACCAGCAAACCGGCGGCCAAGGAGAAGTCGGTCCAGAAGTCGGTCAGGTTCTGGGAGACCCGGACGGTGAAGCTCCCGCTGGTCGACACAGACGAGGTGGTGCGCCTGGCCGCCCGCGCGCCGCTGACCTGGTATCCGCCGCTGCTCTACTGGCTGGGCGGCAAGCTCTCGCTGCCCGAGCCCTTCGGTCTGCGGCACGCCTGGGCGGACAAGCCGTGGCGGCACCGTTTCATGGCCGACGACGCGCTGCGCGCGGCCACGCCGGTCCTGCGGGCGGTGCACTCGGCGGCGATCAAGGTGCTGAAGGAGAACGGCGTGGACACGGAGAAGTTCGGTGCCCGGTCCTCGTCCCTCAGCGGGGCGGTCCAGGACGCGGCGCCCAAGAAGGCCGACGTGTACGACGCGTAGGCCTCCGGCGAGGGACGGGGGACGGTCGTCCGGACCGCTCCCCCGCCCGTTGCCGTACGGACGGACGGATCAGGCCACCGGCCAGGCCTCCGCGAGCATCTTCCGGGTGTCGCCCAGCAGTTGCGGCAGTACCTTGGTGTGGCCGACGACCGGCATGAAGTTGGTGTCGCCGCCCCAGCGGGGTACGACGTGCTGGTGCAGGTGCGCGGCGATGCCGGCGCCTGCGACCGCGCCCTGGTTCATGCCCAGATTGAAGCCGTGGGCCCCGGAGGCGCTGCGCAGCGCCGTCATGGCCTGCTTGGTGAGTTCCGCGAGCTCTGTGGTCTCCGCTTCCGTCAGATCGGTGTAGTCGGCGACGTGACGGTAGGGCACGACCATGAGGTGGCCGCCGTTGTACGGGTAGAGGTTGAGTACCGCGTACACGTCCTCACCACGCCGAATGATCAACCCGTCCTCGTCGGACTTGGCCGGGATCGAGCAGAAGGGGCATCCGTCGTCGGCCCCGGGGCCGCTCGGCTTGTTCTCGCCCTGGATGTACGCCATCCGGTGGGGCGTCCACAGACGCTGGAACGCGTCCTGCGTGCCCACTCCGATCTGCTGCTCCGGCTCACTCGTCATGCGTGCAGCATATGGCGTCACTGTGGGGGTACGGCAAAGGCCCCCGGGGGGCTCCCCGGGGGCCGATACCCGCCTGCGCGGGGATCACTCGCGCCGACGTCACGAGGACGAGGGCTGCGACGGGCCCTCCCCCGCGTCGGCGGGCAGCAGCTCAGACCTGGGCCCGGCGCTCCACCACGTCAACGATCTCGGCGATCGCTTCGTCGCGGGGAATGCCGTTCTTCTGCGAACCGTCGCGATAGCGGAACGACACCGTGCCCGCGTTCATGTCGTCGTCGCCGACGATCACCATGAACGGCACCTTCTGCTTCTGGGCGTTCCTGATCTTCTTCTGCATGCGGTCCGAGGAGGAGTCCACCTCGATCCGCAGGCCCTGCTTCTTCGCGTCCGCGGTGAACTTCTCCAGGTACTCCACGTGGGCGTCGCCCACCGGGATGCCCACCGCCTGCACCGGCGCCAGCCACGCCGGGAAGGCCCCCGCGTAGTGCTCCAGCAGCACCGCGAAGAACCGCTCGATCGAGCCGAACAGCGCGCGGTGGATCATGACCGGGCGGGTCTTGGAGCCGTCCGCGGCCGTGTACTCCAGGCCGAAGCGCTCCGGCAGGTTGAAGTCGAGCTGGATCGTCGACATCTGCCAGGTGCGGCCGATCGCGTCCCGGGTCTGGACGGAGATCTTCGGGCCGTAGAAGGCCGCGCCCCCGGGGTCCGCGACAAGCTCCAGGCCCTGCTTCTCGGCGACCTGGCGCAGCGTCTCGGTGGCCTCCTCCCAGACCTCGTCGCTGCCGACGAACTTCTCCGGGTCCTTGGTGGACAGCTCCAGGTAGAAGTCGGTCAAGCCGTAGTCGCGCAGCAGGTTCAGGACGAAGGTGAGCGTCTTGTCGAGCTCGTCCGCCATCTGCTCACGGGTGCAGTAGATGTGCGCGTCGTCCTGGGTGAAGCCGCGGGCGCGGGTCAGGCCGTGTACGACGCCCGACTTCTCGTAGCGGTACACGGTCCCGAACTCGAACAGCCTCAAGGGCAGTTCGCGGTACGACCGGCCGCGCGCGTCGAAGATCAGGTTGTGCATCGGGCAGTTCATGGGCTTGAGGTAGTAGTCCACGCCCTCGTCGAGCTGCATGGGCGGGTACATGCCGTCGGCGTACCAGTCCAGGTGGCCCGAGGTCTCGAAGAGCTTCCCCTTCGTCGCGTGCGGGGTGTAGACGAACTCGTAGCCCTCCTCCTCGTGGCGGCGCCGCGAGTAGTCCTCCATGACCCGGCGGATGATGCCGCCCTTGGGATGGAAGACGGCGAGGCCCGAGCCGATCTGCTCCGGGACGGAGAACAGGTCCAGCTCGCTGCCGAGCTTGCGGTGGTCGCGCTTCTCGGCCTCGGCGAGGAACTCCAGGTGGGCCTTCAGCTCGTCCTTGGTCGGCCAGGCGGTGCCGTAGATGCGCTGGAGCATCGGGTTCTTCTCGCTGCCGCGCCAGTAGGCGGCGGCGTTGCGCATCAGCTTGAACGCCGGGATGTTCCGGGTGGTCGGCAGGTGGGGACCGCGGCAGAGGTCCTTCCAGCACAGCTCGCCGGTCTTGGCGTCGAGGTTGTCGTAGATCGTCAGTTCGCCCGCGCCGACCTCGACGTCCGCGCCGTCGTCGTGCGACGCGGATCCCTTGAGGCCGATCAGCTCGAGCTTGTACGGCTCGGCGGAGAGCTCCTCACGGGCGGCGTCGTCGGTCACCACGCGGCGGGAGAAGCGCTGACCACGCTTCTGGATCTCCTGCATGCGCTTCTCGATGGCCTTGAGGTCCTCGGGTGTGAACGGCTTCTCCACGTCGAAGTCGTAGTAGAAGCCGTCCTTGACCGGCGGGCCGATGCCCAGCTTGGCCTCGGGGAACAGGTCCTGCACGGCCTGGGCCATGACGTGCGCGGCGGAGTGGCGCAGGATGTCGAGACCGTCCGGGGAGGAGATCTCGACGGCTTCGACGACGTCGCCGTCCCCGACCTCGTGGGCGAGGTCCTTGAGCTCACCGGCCACGCGCGCGGCGACGACCGAGCGCTCGCCGGCGAAGAGCTCGGCGGCCGTGGTGCCCGTCGTCACCACGCGTTCTTCCCGCTCGGAATCGCGTTGGATGATCACACGGACGTCTGACACCGGTCTCTCCTGACTGAAGGCTGGGCTGCGGCGCCATACCTGAGCGCACGCATGGGTGCGATCGTACCGACCCGAACCGGTGCGGGTCGAAATCATTGCCCGCCGCAGTATCCACCCGCGGTCGTCCTCGCCTCCCTCCCCGTCCCTCTCCCGTCCCTCTCTGCGCCCCTCTCTGCGTCCGTCTCTGCGTCGAGGCGGTCGCCGTCGGCGCCGCAGGCCTCGCCGAGGCGGGCCGCGATTTCCCCGTCCCGCCGGAGTTCCTTCGCCGACCGGCCCCGCTCGGTCCCGTCGACCCGCGCCGGGGCCGGCCGGCCCCGGTGAGCCGGCGGGAGCCGCCCCTCCTCTTCGGCCGGCCGCTCACCCGCGCCGGCGGTCCGGCCGGGGGCGTGGACGGCGGGGGGATGTCGGCGGTCTCCGGTGTCTCCCTGCGGCGTGCGGCGCAAACGGCCCGGGTATCACCGGAGCGGGCAGCCGGCAGGATGCCGGCCGCCCGTGGTGAGCGAGGGGTTGGTGGGGATGACGTGCTGGTACGAGGGGCCGCTGGCCGCCTTTGGCACGGAGACGACGGGGGTGGACGCGGAGACCGACCGGATCGTGTCGGCCGCCGCCGTCGTGCAGGACGCCCCGGGCACCCGGCCGCGGGTCAGCCGCTGGCTGGTGAATCCAGGGGTGCCGGTGCCCGCCGCGGCCTCGGAGGTGCACGGGCTGACGGAAGATCACCTCCGGCTGCACGGCCGTTGGCCGGCACCGGTGATGCACGAGGTGGCGCAGGAGCTGGCCGGGCAGGCGCGGATGGGCCGCCCGCTGGTGGTGATGAACGCGCCGTTCGATCTCACCCCGCTGGACCGGGAGTTGCGCCGCCATCGGGCGATGCCGCTGAGCCGCTGGTTCGAGCGGACGCCGCTGCTGGTACTGGACCCGCTGGTCCTCGACAGGCATCTGGACCGCTACCGCAAGGGCCGCCGCACGCTCACCGACCTGTGCGTGCACTACGGCGTCGGCCTGGAGGGCGCGCACGACGCGGCGGCGGACGCGGTGGCGTCGCTGGAGGTCACCCGTGCGGTGGGCCGCCGCTTCGCGTCCCGCCCGGAGTGCCTGTCCCCCGGTGAACTGCACACCCTGCAGGCGGTGTGGCACGCGGGCCAGGCCCGTGGCCTTCAGGTCTGGTTCGCCCGCAACGGCACCCCGGAGGCGGTCGCCCCTGCCTGGCCCCTGCGCCCGCACCTGCGGGCGGCGGCGTGAGGGAACCGCGCCGGCCGGGTGAAGCCGGGGCCTGCGGCCCCGGACACGAAGAAGCCGGTCCGCCTGGGCGGACCGGCTTTCCCGGTGGGCGATACTGGGTTCGAACCAGTGACCTCTTCGGTGTGAACGAAGCGCTCTCCCACTGAGCTAATCGCCCGGGAACGCAGTGAACGATACAGGGCCGGGCGGGCTCGGTTCAAACCGCTCGGAGGTGGGCGGCCAGGCCGCGCCGCCCGGAGCGCATCATCAGGGCGTGGTTCGCGTGGAAGAGGGGACGCCCGGGCACGGCGAGGCGGCGCAGGAGGGACTTGCGGACGTCGACCTCCTGCTCGTAGCGGGCGAGTGTGCCGGCGGGGCCGGCGGGGGTGACGGTCCAGCGGGCCCAGCCGTCGAGGTCCCCGGACAGGTGCACTTCGAGGATTCCGGCTACGGGGTCGCGCCGTGTCTCGCGCAGGGTCGTCCTCAGGTCGAAGGGCAGTACGGAGCGGATCCGCACGGCCCCGCCGGCGGCGTCGTGCCGGGTGACCTCGCGCACCTGCGGCCACCAGCGGGGATAGTCCTCGATGTGCTCCAGGGCGCGGTACACCGGCCCGGCGGGCGCGGGCAGGCTCCACAGACTGCGGAAGCGGTAATGGCTGCGGTCCATGGAGGGAGTCTGCCCACCCGCGCCCGGCGCGTACGGTCTCCCACGGCCTCCTGCCGCCTTCTACGGCATTCGGTCGCCCAGCAGGGCGAGGTTCTCGATGGCGGCGAGGCCGTAGAGCGCGGTGTCGTTGGTGGACACCCAGGTGGCCTCGCTGCCGGCGACCAGGGCGGTGGAGCCGGTCACCTTCTCGGTCTTCCAGGGGGCGGATTCCCTGTAACCGTCGGAGTTGTAGAACTTGTCCCAGGCCCGGTCGGCGAGCCGGTCGTCGCCGGTCTGCACGGCGGCGTAGGCGTCGAGGCGGGAGTGGCCCTGGAAGAGGATCAGGCTGCCGAAGTGGGAGCCGTAGCGGGCCGCCTGTTCCGTCTTGCTCGCGTTGAAGTAGCGGCAGTAGTCGTAGTACGCCTCGTTGAAGGCCGGCATGTCGACCAGGTCGATGAGTTCGGCGCACAGTTCGTTCAGGCCGAAGACGGCCGAGAGGTGGGAGACGCCGACCACGGGTTCCTCGGCGATGGCGAACCTCCCGGTGTCCAGGTCGTACAGTCCGGTGCCCTGGACGAATCCGTTGGGCTGGGCGGCGATCGTCTCCATGGTCGACAGGACACGCGCCCTGGCCTTCTGCCACTTCGGGCCCCGGCGTTCCCATTCGGTGAGCCAGGCCGAGACCAGGCCGCTCCAGTCGGTGCCGAAGCCGATGGACAGGGCGTGCCGGTCGGGGGTGTACGGCTCGGTGCGGATCTTGCGGATGGGGTCGAGGACGAGGAAGGTCTCGTCGGAGTCGACGTTGGCGTGCATGAGGTCGCCGACGCGTTCGTCGGCGGTGAGGAAGTAGTAGTAGCGCCGGTAGGTGGTGTTGGCGATGCGCTGCTGCTTGGCGCTGTCGGCCCAGTGCTGGACGCCGTGCCGGGTGCCGAGGCCGGCCCACTGGCCCAGGTGGTAGACGTCGACCTCGCCGGTGTGCCGGGTCATCGCCTCGGCGAAGCGGAAGATGTCGGCACGGCCGGAACGCAGGTAGGCGTACCAGAGCCAGAGGTCCGGCGAGAGTTCGGAGTTGTCCCAGGCGTAGCCGCCGACGTCGTAGCGCCACTGGTGCCGGGCGGTGTCGTAGGTGTGCATGATGTCGCCGTAGTCCCAGAAGCCGTACCAGCGGCGCATCTCCACCTGGTCCTTGTAGTAGGTGAAGAGGAAGTCGAGGTGGTCCTCGATCTTCGCCTTGGCCGGGGTGGAGCGGTCGGGTGCGGAGAACAGGCCGGGGCCGAACACCTTGGCACCGATGAGCTGTTCCGGCGGGGCGGCGAGTTGCGGGAGGACACGGACGGCCTCGACCTGTTGTGCGAGTCTCTCGGCGCTCGGCGTCGACTCGTTGGCCCAGAAGAGGAGTTCGGAGGTACGGGCGATGCCGTAGGGGGTGCCGAACCCGGGCTCGTGGTCCTCGTAGGTGATGTTGAGGCCTTCGAGCTGTTCGGGGAAGGTGTCCTGGCCCATGCCGTCGTGGTAGAAGCGCAGGTCCATGGGCTGCGCCTCGGGCGACCAGAGCCAGAGGGTGACCTCGGCCGCGTCGGTGTGGGCGTCGCGGATGTCGAGCTGGGCGGGGTGTTTCTCCCAGAAGTCGCGCAGGCCGAAGGAGAGTCCGCCGCCGACCCCGCCGACGTAACCGAAGCCGGAGGCGCGCCGGCCGCCGCCGGCCGGGATCCAGCCGTAACCCTTCTTGGTGCGCTTGCGCAGGGCGAAGCCGTCGGCGGAGAGCTGGGAGAGGGTGTAGTCGCCCCATTCGGGGATGTACTGCAGGCGGGTGGTGACCCGCTGGTCCCAGGTGGCGGGGTCGGGGAGCTTCTCACCGGCGAACTGGGCGGCCTGCACGGCGGCGCCCGGGTCCCGGCGCAGTCCGGTGATGCCCTTGACGGCCTCGCGCAGCAGTCCTGTGCCCTCACCGCCGATGCGGATGTGGCGGTCGTAGGACTCGTCGCGCAGGGGCACGGTGAAGCGGACGCCGATGCCGCGGATGAAGTCGCCGCTCGCCTTGCCGGGTTCCTGCGTGCCGTCGTAGGTGATGGTGTGCACCATGCGGAAGGAGTCGGAGCCCGCGTAGAAGTAGAGGCGGACGGAGAAGGGCAGCCAGCCGCGGCGGCCCTTGCGGTGTTTTCCGTCGACGCGGACGACGGCGCGGACCGGCCCCTCCTGTTCGACGGTGACGTCGTCAATGGCGCCGTCGAAGCGCTCGGTCCGGACGGCGGTCTGGTCGCCGTCCTCGAACTCGGGCTGGCGCAGCAGGACGAGGCGCCCGTTTCGGGCGATCTCGGTGGAGCCGCGGGTGACGGACTTGACGATGGTGGCGCCGGACTTGGCGATCCTCGCGGTGATGACGCCGGTGGAGATGCCGATGGTGCCGCCGCGCCGGTCGACGGTGACCTTCCGCTCGGGCGGTGCGGGGGTGCCGGCGGTCAGGGTGAGCTTGCCGGTGCCGGAACTCACCGCGTGCGCGGTCCACTTCAGGGAGCCGTCGGGCCAGTAGGCGAGGGGCCAGGACTGTACGGGTACGGCCCTGCCGTCCGCGTCGGTCAGCGCGAAGGTCTGGTCGTCCTGGTGGGCGCCCTTGGGCCAGGGCACGCCGACGGTGGATCCGGGCGCCGCGCCCAGGCCCCCGTCCTCGAGCCAGTCCAGGGTCACGGGGCCGTCGGCGGCGGTCTCGGCTCCCGGCGCGGCGGCGGCGCCTCGGCTGCCGAGGGCCCAGCTGAACTGGGTGGCGGCGCCTGCGACGGCGGCTGCCTTCAGGAGGGACCTGCGGGGGATGGGGGACATGGCCTTTCCTTTCCGTGCGGGACGCAAGAGGATGTCAAGGGCATGACAGGCAAAGGCGCGGCGCCGGAGCACCGGCCCTGGTACGGGAGGCACCGCCCGTCAGCGGTGCCGGTAGCGCTCCTCCACGGCGACGGCCGCCGCCGCGACCGCTCCGAGGACGGGCAGGGCGAGCGGCGCGCTGAACCAGGCGGAGCAGACCACCACGGCCAGCCCGCCGACGATCAGGAAGGATCCGGCGGGGTCGAGCACGGTGCGGCGGCCGGCCTCGGCGAGCAGCGACCGCCAGGAGTCCCCGGGCTGCCAGGAGGCCGCCGCGCGCAGTCCGGCGACGACCGCGGCGATGAGGGCGAGCACGCCGACGGCGCCCGCGAGTGCACCGCCCGGCAGCCCGGCCCGTACGGCCCGCACGTCCACCAGGACCACGGCGAGGACGGCCCACCCGGCGAGGCCGACGAGCCACCCTCCGCGCAGCGCCGACCGGAAGTCGGCCGCGAACTCCCGCAGTCCGCCACGCTCATGGGCGAGCTGCCGCCCGAGGTGCCGCGACCCGGCCGCGAACGCGGCGGGGTAGGTGACCAGCGGGAGTGAGGCCACCGCGATCCACACCCCGGTGAGCAGGCACTCGGCGAACAGGGCGAACCTCCCGGCGAGCGGTGACTCGCCACGTGCGGCCCGGCTCCCACCGCCACGGCGTGCGGTACGGGGCCCGGCGTGCGCCTCCGGCATGATCGGTCCTCCTCAGCCCTTCAGGCCGGACGTGGCCATGCCGTCGATGAGATAGCGCTGGAAGGCCAGGAAGAAGGCCAGCACCGGTAGCAGCGCCACCAGGGACATGGCGATCATGCCACCGTAGTTCGCCAGCGCTTCCTGGTCGACGAACATCTTCAGCCCGAGCGAGACGGTGTACTTGCCGGGCTCGTTGAGGTAGATCAACGGGCCCATGAAGTCGTTCCAGGAGTTGATGAAGGTGAAGATGGCACTGGTGATCAGGGCCGGCCGGCACAGTGGGAGCACGATCGACCAGTAGATGCGCAAGTGCCCGCAGCCGTCGAGCCGGGCCGCCTCGTCGAGTTCCCTCGGCAGGTTGCGCATGAACTGCACCATCAGGAAGACGAAGAACGCCTCCGTGGCCAGGTACTTCCCCAGCAGGAGCGGGGTGTACGTGTTGATCATGTCCATGTTGCGGAAGAGCACGTACTGCGGGATCAGCAGGACGTGGTACGGCAGCAGCAGGGTGCCGATCATCAGCGTGAAGAGCAGATTGCGGCCGGCGAACCTGATCTTCGCGAAGGCGTAGGCGGTCAGCGAGCAGGACACCACGATCCCGATCACGGAACCCACCGCGAGGAAGAGCGAGTTGAAGAAGAACGTGGAGATCGGGATGTCCGCGATGCCGTCGGCGAGGCTCGTGTAGTTCGAGGTGATCGGGTCGGCCGGGAAGAGGTCCAGGCTGCCGACGATGTCCTCGCTGTTCTTGAAGGACCCGCCGACGACCCAGACCACCGGATAGAGGATCACCGCGAGGATCGCCAGTGACCCGATGTGCCAGGCGAGCGAGCCGGGCAGGCGGCGCCGGAAGGCACCCGCCCTCGTGGACCGGGCCGGTCCGGCGTCGGGGGCCGGTGGGGGTGTCCCCCGACCGGGCGGAGCAGAGATGTCGGGGGAGCTCATCGGCCGCCCTCCTCGTAGTGCACCCAGCGCTTCTGGGACCAGAAGAGCACCGCGGTGACCAGGGCGACTCCGACCAGCAGCATCCACGCCATGGCGGAGGCCAGGCCCATGCGGCTGTTCTCGAAGCCCTGGACGTACAGGTAACAGGTGTAGACCATGGTTCCGTCCGCGGGACCGCAGGCGTTGCCTCCGGCGCCACCGCCGACGATGTAGGCCGAGCTGAAGATCTGGAAGGAGTGGATGGTCTCCAGCAGCACGTTGAAGAAGAGGACCGGGGAGATCATCGGCAGGGTGATGTTCCAGAACTGCCGCAGCCTGCCCGCTCCGTCGACGTCCGCCGCCTCGTACAGCTCGCGCGGCACCTGCTTCAGGCCGGCCAGGAAGATCACCATGGGGGCGCCGAACTGCCAGACGGTGAGCGCCACCAGGCTGTAGATGATCAGGTCCGGGTCACCGGTCCAGCCGCCGACGTCGACGCCGAAGAGCTTCTGCGCACGGTCGACGATCGCGTCGTCGGAGAAGATCGCCTTCCAGACGATGGCGACGGAGACGCTCGCCCCGATCAGCGAGGGCGCGTAGAAGGCGGCCCGGTAGAAGGCCTGTCCGCGCCGTTTCTGGGCGAGCAGCAGCGCCACCCCGAGCGCCGCGACCAGCTTGATCGGCGTGCCGACGGCCACGTACCAGAGCGTGACCTGCACCGAGTGGCGCCAGCGTGGGTCGGCGAACATCTCGGAGAAGTTGTCGAGGCCTATCCACCGGGGGGCGTCGAACAGGTTGTAGTCGGTGAACGCGAAGTAGAGCGAGGCGGCCATCGGGCCCGCCGTCAGCAGCAGGAACCCGGCGATCCAGGGGGACATGAAGAGGTAGCCGGCCAGGTTCTCCCGGCGGCCCCGCCGCTTGAGGGCGGCGGGGCGCGGGGACGTCACCGGACCGTGCCGCGGCTCGGAGTCCCGGGTGGGGTCCTCCGTCGCAGGGGCGTGTGTCACGGTGCTTCCCATCAGCCGGCGAGAGCCGTCTTCGACTCGGTGAAGAACTGCTTGACCGCGTCCGCCACGGAGCGCTTGCCCAGGCCGAGTTCCTCCGCGATGCGCAGGAAGGCGGCCTCGCAGATGTCGGCGCCGTTCGGGTGCGGAGTGATCGGTTCCAGGACGCCGGCCTCGACGAGGGACTCCTCGTACGCGGCGATCGCCTTGTTGACCGGGTCGGTCGGCTGGTACGCGTCGTACTGCGCCTGCGTCGCGGGCACACCGCGGTCGTAGCCCATGATCTTGGCGACCTCGGGGTCGTGCACCATGAAGTCGATGAACTGGGCGACCTCCTTGGGGTGCTGGGTGCGCCTGGAGGCGCTGAGCATCAGGGAGCCGAGGTACTGGCCGGTCCTCTTGCCGTCCGTGGTCGGGATGGGGGCGAGACCGTACTCGCTCTTGCCCTCGGAGGTGTAGCGGACGGTGAAGTTGTCCCAGGTGAACTCGCTTCCGGCGAGTTCGGCGGAGAGCGCCGACTTGGGCTTGATCTGGGCGACCTTCTTCGGGTCGGCGAACAGACCGGTCCTGACACCCTTCTCGGCCTTGGTCCACCACCGGGTCAGATCCGCCTCGGTGAAGCCCAGGCCGTCCTCGGTGAAGAACGCCTTGCCGTTCTGCCGCAGGTACAGGTCGTAGAGGTACATGACTCCGTACATTCCGCTGTCTCCGGCGCGGCCGGCCCTGTCACGGATCCTCGCCATCGCGTCGTCGAAGTCGTCCCAGGTCCAACCCTGTTCGGGCTTGACGCCGGCCCGGGTGTAGACCGGCTTGTCGATGACCAGGGCCAGCGAGTTCGACCCCACGGGCACACCGAGGAGCTTGCCGTCCACCTCGCCGAACTTCTCCAGACCGGCCCGGAACCCGTCCATGGAGAGGTTGCCGGCCTCCACCTGCCCACTGAGGTCGAGCAGCACATTCTTCGCGTCGTATTTGCGCAGGAATCCGATGGCATTCTGGAAAACGTCCGGCGGGTTCCCCCCGGAGGCCTGCGTGTTGAACTTCTTCCAGAAGTCGGGGTAGGGCTGGAAGTCGGTCTTGATCTTGATCTTCGGGTACTTCTTCTCGAAGAGCGCGATGGTCTTGTTGATGCGCTCGGCCCGGTCCTCGGCACCCCACCAGGAGTAACGGAGCGTCACAGTCCCGTCACCCGATCCGCTTCCGCCGCCGCACGCGGTGGCCGTGGCACCCAGCCCCGCGACGGCCAGCGAGGCCCCCGCCGCCTTGAGGACCGTACGCCTCCCGGCCTGCCTCGCAACCCGCCCTGCCGAATTCCCGCTCTGCTGCATAGGAGCCTCCCGCGCCGTCGCGTCCGCCTCATGAATCGTTTCAAGTAAGCGCTTGCTGGCACAAAGTACGGAGGACCCACGGGCGCGTCAATGATTCGGACAGGAATTGATGGGCGCACCGGCCGGACGCCGCCCTCGACGACCCTCGCCCTTTCGGCGGGGACGAGCACAAACGCCCAGGTCCACGCGATCCGGTCGACGGACCGAACGCTGCGAGGTCCACCGGAACGCGGAGTCCGGAAGGTCACGGTTGGGTGAAGGGCGGCGCGGTCGGGAGGGTCTCACCCCACCGGACCAGCGCGGGCGAACCGGTCGGGGCGCACGGACTCGCCGATCACGCACCGGGGCGACGGCCGGGGAACGGATCCAGACGCGGCGCGGGCCCGGGCCCCCACGGGGGGGGCGGGCGGGGGGGGCGGGGGGGGCGGGGCCCCCTCCCCCCCCCCCCGGGCCCGCGCCCCCCCGGGGGGCGCGGGGCCGCGCCGCGATCCGGTGGGCGATACTGGGTTCGAACCAGTGACCTCTTCGGTGTGAACGAAGCGCTCTCCCACTGAGCTAATCGCCCGGACGCAGGAAGAACATTACCCCATGTCAGGGAGTGCCCGTGACGGGCGGAGGCCGGCGGCCGCACCTCCGCCGGGACTCACTGGTCCTCGATCCTCCAGGGCATCGCGAGGCCGAACTTCCACAGGTAGACCCCGGCCAGCACGGCCGCGATCACGAGCCCGACGGTGGTCAGAATGATGTTCCGGCGCCGCACCCGGGGATCGAGCGCGCGCTGCGCCGCCTCGGTGACCTTGCGCTTGGTCCACCGGAGCACCAGCTGGGCCCAGACGAACTCGGTCGCCCAGATCGCCATGCCGCCGAAGATCACCACCCAGCCCGGCCCGGGAAGCACCAGCATGGCTGCGCCGGCCAGCACGACCGCGAGCCCCACGATGAAGACGCCCACCTGCCAGCTCAGATGCAAGGTGCGGCGCGCCTTGACGAAGGCCGGCGCCCTGGAACCCAGCGCCCGCTCGTCCGACGCCTGGTCGGCCCTGCTCGTCCCCGCTCGATCCGCCGTCACGGCCGCCTCGCCGGGTGTGTGACTCCCCGTGTTCATACAGCCAAACACTACCGGAGCCCATCACGTCACCGGAACGGACGCAGCTCGCGAGCGATCTCTCGGCCGGTTGAGTTACGTAAATCCACGCAAAACACTCAGAGGGGTTTACAACGGCACCGTAGGTGGCATGTCGATTTCGCCGACGTGCGAATCCCCGAGCGCACACTGAGCGAAAGGCCCTGGCGCTTATGAACACCACGGTCAGCTGCGAGCTGCACCTGCGCCTCGTTGTGTCGAGCGAGTCCTCCCTGCCTGTCCCCGCAGGCCTGCGGTACGACACGGCCGACCCCTACGCCGTGCACGCCACCTTCCACACCGGAGCCGAGGAAACCGTCGAGTGGGTGTTCGCCCGCGACCTCCTCGCCGAGGGGCTGCACCGCCCCACGGGAACCGGCGACGTCCGCGTCTGGCCGTCGCGCAGTCATGGTCAGGGCGTCGTCTGCATCGCTCTGAGCTCTCCGGAGGGCGAGGCTCTGCTCGAGGCCCCGGCACGGGCTCTGGAGTCCTTCCTGAAGCGTACGGACGCCGCCGTGCCCCCCGGTACGGAACACCGGCACTTCGATCTCGATCAGGAGCTCTCGCACATTCTGGCGGAAAGCTAGGCGAGGGCTCACCAAGCTGCCCGGCGCCGTCGACTCGGGGTGACGGCTCGGGCCCTGACAGCCGTGCGACGGCACGCAACGGCGCCGACGCCGCGGAGCACCGCGGTCGGCGTCGTTGCGCTGTGCGCGCTCCCGGCGGGACACCCCGGCGAACCGATGGGTGTTCCTCGGCCGCTTTCGAAGCCGTGTGCGAGCGAGGGACGCTCACCGGCTCGCGGGAGCCACTACCATCGGCCAGCATCGGCGGGCGCCCGCCCGACCATCAGGCCAGGGAGCGAATCGTGCTGATCACCCACGACACCCGGTGCGCGCTGGACACCGTGGTGGATCTGGTGAACTCCGCGCCGGAGGACGACTCGGCACCGGACGGACTGCCGGACGTGCCGGCTCTCGAGGCCTTCGTGCGCAGCCACGAGGTCAGCGAGGTCGGGGTCCTCACGGAGTTCGATCTCTCGGCGGTGCGCAGGATCCGCGGACGGTTCGCGTCGGTCTTCGCCGCTCCCGACGCCCACAGTGCCGCCAAACTGATCAACGAACTGATCGCGGCCGCGGGCACCACGCCCCGGCTCACCAACCACGACGGCTACGACTGGCATGTGCACTACTTCGCCCCCGGCGCCTCGGTCAGCGATCACCTGGCGGCCGACTGCGGGATGGCGCTGGCGTTCTTCGTGGTCGCCGGTGAGCAGGAACGGCTGCGGCGCTGCGAGGCCCCGGACTGCCGGCACGCCTTCGTCGATCTCTCCCGCAACCGCTCACGCCGCTACTGCGACAGCCGCACCTGCGGCAACCGCCTGCACGTCGCCGCCTACCGGGCGCGACGCAAGGAGGCGGCGGGCTGAGCCACGTATGCCGGGCGCAGCGCCGGAGGGCCTCTCGACGCCGTGCCGACGCGGTCCCGACGGGTGGCGCCGGGTACCGCGGGTACGGCTCACAGCCAGAGCAGGTCGTGCAGGGCGGCCGTGAGCAGCAGACACCCGATCACCGCAAGGAAGATCATCAGCGGTGGCTGGGAAAGGGCGAAGAGGCATCCGCGCGGCTCGTCCTGAGGCGGCGCGGCCTCGCTCTGTGTCGTGTCCAGCATCTCGCGGCGATCATGACGCATCGGAAGCACCCGATGCGATCGCCACTCACGGACTGAACGCAGGCGCGTCGTTTACGCCACTCATGGTCCGGGTTGCGATCGTTTACGCATGCTGCGGGACCGCCTGTGACGCTTCGGCCCGTTTCCGTCCGCGGCCACGTCACGCCCGTCACCCGCGGTGCGGTGTCGGCGCGTCTGTCTGCGCCACCTTCATATGCCGTGCTTCTTGAGGATCGCCTCGATGTCGCTGAAGTCGTCGTCGCCCTTGGGCGCGGCCGCGGGTCGGGGCGCGGCCTGACGGGATCCGGGGTCCAGGGAGGGGGCCGAGGCCGTGGGTGCCACTGCTCCGGGCTGCGTGGACGCGCCGCCCGGGCGGCGCTGCTGCTTGCTTTCCTTCCGATCCTGGCGGATGCCGCCGCGCCGGCGCTCCACCACGCGCGTGGCCATGAACAGCACCCAGGACAGGCCCAGCACGCCGAAGCCCGCCCAGGCGGTGGGGCTGATGGCGGTGTCGGCCAGCCACTCGACGACACCGGTCATCACCAGGCCGACGGGAACGAGCGCATAGGCGGCGATACGGGTCGCGGTGAGGAAACGCTTGCGGTAGGCGGTGATCAGCGCGATGCCCAGGCCTGCCGCGGACACGGCGGAGCAGACGGTCTCGGCAATCATCCGGTCCTCCAGGCAGGGGTTCGGCGGCATCGGGCAGTTCGTCCCTTCCATCCTGCACCTTCCCGCCCCCGCCGGGCCATGCTCCGGCCGTAGATCAGGGACATCTCCGGGTCGGCTCCTCCGCAGGTGCCGGTACCGCGCACTCTCCCGTGTCCGACTCCGCTCGAGCAGAGGGGGCCGGCCGCGTCGCCTCCCTCCTCCGCTCCGCGACCGCCTCGTCGGCCCCTCCTACGTGAACCGCCGGGGCAGGCCCGCAGACCCGCAGGCCCGACCATCACCAGGTCCGGTTGGGTGCCGCGGGGCGGGGCTGGAAGACTGTCGGTCATGAGTGACTCCTCTCCCGGCCGTGCCGCCCCCGTGCTCGACGTGTGGTGCGAGCTGCAGTGCTCGGACTGCCGTGACGCCCTCGACGACCTCCGCGCCCTGCGCGCCCGGTACGGCGACCGCCTGGAGCTGCGGCTGCGGCACTTCCCGCTGGAGAAGCACAAGCACGCCTTCGCCGCCGCCCAGGCCTTCGAGGAGGCGGCCGAGCAGGGGCGGGGCTGGGCCTATGCCGAGGCCGTGCTGGGGCGGGTCGCGGAGCTGGACCGCGGGGGCGAATCCTTCCTGGTCGAGGTGGCCCGGGAACTCGGTCTGGACGCCGAGGAGTTCGACACCGCGCTGATCGACGGCCGGCACATCCTGATCGTGGACGCCGACCAGGCCGAGGGCAGGGCGATCGGGGTGACCGGCACCCCGACCTATGTCGTCGGCGGCGAGCGTCTCGACGGCGGCAAGAGCCAGGAGGGCCTGCGCGAGCGCGTCGAGGGGATCGCGGACCGGCTCCTCGCCGAACAGGACGGCTGACCGGGGGGTTCCTTTGCCCGGTCCCTACAGCAGGTGCTTGTACATCGTGTACTGCGTCGTCCCGTAGCCGAGTGAGGCGTAGAGCCGCTCCGCCGGGGTGTTGCCCGCGAAGACGTTGAGCCCGACGACGCGTTTCCCCGCGGCGATCGACTGCGTCTCGGCGAGCAGCATGAGGGAGCGTCCGTGCCCCCGGCCGCGGTGCGCGGCGCCGACCTCGACGTCGAACACGAAGGCCCGTTCCGCGCGTACCGAGAGCCACAGGGTGCCCACGGGGGTGCCCTCCTGTTCGAGGACGCTGAGGATCATGCCCTCCGAGTCCCGTCCGTCGGGCAGCAGGGTGGCGTGGTCCTTGGCCGCCTTGGCTCGCGCCTCGGCCTCCGGCACACCGCGTTCGGTCCAGCTTCGCGCGTACTCCGCCTCGCTCGCGGCCGCCCACGGACCGTACTCGGCGTCACTCATCGGCCGTCCGCGGCTGCCCTCGGGCAGAGCGGGCGGAGCGTCCCCCAGCGCCTTCTCCATGGTGTGGTTGCGCACGACGTAGCCGAGGGCCGTGGCCAGGCGGAACGCGGGCCCGGCCGCCCCCGCCCCTTCGGCGGGGACCGTCGCCTCGATGCGGCGGCACCCCCAGCCGCGCGCGATCTCCTCGGCGGCGAGCGCGGCCACCGTGCCCCGGCCGCGTCCGCGGTCCGGCTCCTCGATCCGCAGGCTCGTGATCCGGGCCACGGCGTCGCCGAAGACGGGATGCGTACCGATGTGTACGCGTCCGACGGGACGGCTGTTGACGCACACCTGGTAGTGGCGGGAGCGCGTACCGTCGGAATTCTGCTGGAGCGGCTCGGTCGGCCGCAGGGTCGTGGTCATCACGGGTGTTCTACCCGTGCGGCCGCTCGGATCAGCCACATGGCACGCACCGGTCCCGTGCCCGGGCCCCTGCCTCCTCACGGGTCGAGGTCGGCCGCCGCGTGCTCGTCGAAGATCCGCATGGCCTTGGCCGTCACCGGGCCCGGGGCACCGGGCAGCTCACGGGCGTCGACGCGGTGCACGGCCTGCACGTCGCGCAGGGTGGAGGTGAGGAAGATCTCGTCGGCCCGCTGGAGGACGTCCAGCGGCAGATCGGTCTCGGCGGCACCGGTCCACTCGACGGCCAGCGCCCGGGTGATGCCCGCGAGGCAGCCGGAGGCGACCGGCGGGGTGTGGATCTCGCCGTCCAGGACGACGAAGACGTTGGATCCCGTGCCCTCGCAGAGCCGGCCGACGGTGTTGCCGAACAGCGCCTCGGAGGCGCCCTGTTCGCGGGCGCGGGCGAGGGCGACGACGTTCTCGGCGTAGGAGGTGGTCTTCAGGCCGGTGAGCGCGCCGCGTTCGTTGCGGGTCCACGGGACGGTGATCACGGCGGTGGAGTCGGGGCGGCGGGCCGTGTCGCCCAGGGCGACGACGAGGGTCGGTCCGTGCTCGCCGCGGTCGGACCCGAGGGGCCCGTGGCCGCCGGTGACGGTGATGCGCAGCCGGCCGAGCGGCACCGGGTCGGCCTCGAGAACGGCCGCGCAGGCACGGCGGACCTCGTCGAGGTCGGGTTCGGGCAGGCCGAGGCCCCGGGCCGAGCGGGCCAGCCGGTCGAGATGCCGGGTCAGCGCGAACGGCCTGCCGTTCACGGCCTTCACCGTCTCGAAGATGCCGTCGCCCACGGTCAGTCCGTGGTCGAAGACGGAGACGCGGGCGGACTCGGTGTCCTGCAGCCCACCGTCGAGCCAGATCTTCACCTCAGGGTCCCTTCACTCGCCTCGTACCCGCCCGACGCTACCGCGAGCAGCCGGGACGCCTTCAGCTCGGTCTCCCGCCATTCCCCCTCCGGGTCGGAACCCCAGGTGATGCCGGCGCCGGTACCGAACCGGAGCCGGGCGCCGCCGTCCGGCTCCCGGTCGATCCAGAAGGTACGGATGCCCACCGCGAGGCCACCGGTGCCCTGGTCGGCGTCGACCCAGCCGATGCCCCCGCAGTACGGGCCCCGGGGGACCGGCTCCAGGGCGTCGATGATGCGCAGGGCGCTCGACTTGGGCGCGCCGGTGACGGATCCGGGCGGGAACGCGGCGGCGAACAGCTCGGGCCAGCCGGCCCCGGAGCGCAGTTCACCCCGTACCGCCGACACCAGGTGCACCAGCCCCGGATGCTTCTCGACGGCACACAGGTCGGGCACGGTGACGCTGCCGGTGGCGCAGACCTGGCCGAGGTCGTTGCGGACCAGGTCGACGATCATCACGTTCTCGGCGTAGTCCTTCTCGAGGAGGTCGGCCTCGGTGCGTCCGGTTCCCTTGATCGGCCCGGACTCGACGACGCGCCCCCGGCGGCTCAGGAAGAGCTCGGGTGAGGCGGTGGCGATCTCGACACCGTGCCCCGGCAGGCGGATCGTTCCTGCGTACGGTGCCGGGTTGCCGCGGGCCAGCAGGGCGGTGAGGGCGTCCACGTCGGCGTCGGCCGGAACGGGGGCGGAGAGTACACGGCAGAGGTTGGCCTGGTACACCTCGCCGGCGGCTATGTGCTCGCGGACGCGCCGCACGCCGGCCACGTACGCGGCATGGTCCAGGGAGGACGTCCAGTCACCGGCGACCGGCCCGCGCCAGCCGCCCGGAACCGGCACGGGCACCTGCTGCTCGCGTACGTCGCGGAAGCGCGCGCAGGTCAGACGGCCCTCGAAGTCCGCGCAGACGGCCCAGAATCCGTGCGACTCCAGGGCGGCCGGGTCGTCGGTGACATCGAGGAGGCCGGTGGCGACGCGGTTGCCGAAGCGGGCGAGAGGTGTCAGATCGAGCACGCCGTCGAGTCTATGGCGGGGGTCGTCGAGGTGGCCCGGCCGCGTCCGTGAGCAGGCGCAGCGCAGCACGCTGCACAAACGGGTTTTTGTGCTGGCCCCGGAATCCGCTAGAGTTCACCACGTCGCCGGAACGCGCAAGCGGGCCGGACCGACAGGCGGACGTAGCTCAGTTGGTAGAGCGCAACCTTGCCAAGGTTGAGGTCGCGAGTTCGAACCTCGTCGTCCGCTCGAAGGATCGGGGGCCTCCCGGGCCCCTGCACTCCTGGTGGAGTGGCCGAGAGGCGAGGCAACGGCCTGCAAAGCCGTCTACACGGGTTCAAATCCCGTCTCCACCTCCACGGACGATTAGCTCAGCGGGAGAGCGCTTCCCTGACACGGAAGAGGTCACTGGTTCAATCCCAGTATCGTCCACTGGATCTTCGGATCCCCCGCGCGATTAGCTCAGCGGGAGAGCGCTTCCCTGACACGGAAGAGGTCACTGGTTCAATCCCAGTATCGCGCACGCACCGCCCATGATCCGCTCCTCGGAGTGATCGTGGCCTCGAGGACGATTAGCTCAGCGGGAGAGCGCTTCCCTGACACGGAAGAGGTCACTGGTTCAATCCCAGTATCGTCCACATCGCCCGGAACCCCCGGCCGCTCAGGCGGTCGGGGGTTCCGTCGTCGTGCCAGGGCCCGCTCAGGACGAGAAGAGCATGCGGCCGAAGCCCTTGTTCCGGTGGTGGCCGTAGTGGTGGCCCCCGTGGTGACCGCCGTGCGGGGCGCCCCACGCGGGCTGGGGTGCCGCCGGGTACGCCTGCGGGGCCGCGGGAGGCGGCGGTGCGGCCTGCTGGGACCACTGCGACTCCAGCCGGGTCAGCGACTCCAGCTCGCCGTAGTCGAGGAAGATGCCTCGGCAGCCGCTGCACTGCTCGATCTGGACACCGTTGCGGTTGTAGGTGTGCATCGGCGCACGACACTTCGGACACTGCATGATCGGTTCAACTCCTCGCCGGTCGGACCTGGTTCAGGTATCTCCAGGACAGACTCCGTCCCACTGCGGTCGGTTGCACCCTACGTCGACGATTCGTGCGCCGATTCGGCCAAGACCGCGGCTATTCGCCGGCAGGCGTCGACCAGGGCGTGGTCCACCTCGTCCAGGGGCCGCCCGTCCGCCACCGCCTTGGTGACCGTCCGCGCGGCGGTCTGCACGGTGAGGGCGCGGGCCGGGACGTCCAGGACGGCCCAGGGATCGCCGGCGGCGTCGAGCGCGGGCCCGCCGGCGGCCCGGTAGGCGTCGAGGAACCGCCCCCATTCCTGCGGCTCCAGCAGCCCGCAGGCGAACCAGGCGGCGGGGCGCCCGAGATCCCAGGCCGGAGTGCCCACTCCCAGGTCGTCGACGTCGATCAGCCGCCAGGCCCCTCCGGGGACCCGTACGAGCTGGCCGAGGTGGAGGTCGCCGTGGCACAGGGCGGCCGGCCGCGGCATGGGCGCCTCGGCGCGCGCCCAGCCCGGCAGGGTCGCCCAGGCGGCCAGTACGGGGGCCACGGCCGGGTGGGGGCCGATCGCGTGGAGCCCGGCGACGGCACGGGCCGCCTTGCGGGGGCCGCGCATGACCGGCGCCGACTCGGGGACGGGTGCGCGGTGCAGCAGGGCGAGCAGCGTACCGACGGCTTCCCAGGGGGCGGCGTCGGGATCGTCCGGGTCGACCGGGATGCCGTACGGCCAGAAGGTCACGAGCCTGCCGTGCAGGTCGGCCGGTGCCGGACCGAGCGGGGGCAGGAACACGTCCGGGAGGTGGGAGGCGAGGGCGAGCCGCCGGATCAGCCCGGCGGCGTCGGCGTCCGGTGCGTGGGCCTTCGCGACGGTGTCCGCGTGCCGGACGACGGTGCCGTCGGGGCGGTCGGCGAGGATGCCGCCGGCTCCGCAGGAGCAGGTGGGGGTGCGGGTATGGGCGACGCCTTCGGCCCGGGCGGTGAGTTCGGGCAGGAAGGTGGTGGCTGTCACGGGACTCCCTGGGTGCGGCCTGGGGAGAGGGTACGCGGGGGCGTGACCGGCGTTGGCCGGGGCGCCGGGGGGAGAGGCGGCTGCCCGCAGTGACGAGGCACCGGTGGGCGGTGACGGCCGCGCGGCTCGGAACGGACACCGTCCGCCGCAACACCCCCGCGGGCACCGCGGCCACGTGTCGGGGCCCCCGCGGCCGGCGGCCGCCTCCGCGAAGGAACGCACCGGTTCAGGCGCAGAAAGATGCCGGCGCAGCTCCCCAGCTGCGCCGGCATTCCTGCCGTCCGCCGCACCCCCGTCCCCACGGGGTTTCATGGGTGGATGTCCCCGCCCGGACCGCTCTTCCGGGCCTGGGGTCGCCGCTCAGCGCCCCAGCATCTCTCCCACGGACGACGCCTGTGTGGCCACTGTCTCCCACCCGTCGAAGACGAGGAGGAGCAGGACCGCCAGGGGAAGAGCCATCAGTGTCGCCACCACGGGGTGGCGACGGCCCTCGCGGCTCGGGCGGAACATGGCGGCCCCCGCCTTGTGTGCCCGTGTGCGGACGACTGTCCGCGATGCCGTGTGGGCCATGAGCCCTCTCCTGACCGTTTCTCGTTGTCGCGGCGCCTCGGGTGCCGTGTGCGAACCTTCGGCAGCGGCGGGCGTGTGACCTCGGGGGACGAGTACCGCACCCACCGCTTGACCCCAAATCTAGGTGCCCGGCACTTCCCGGACGTCATGCCCTCGTACCGATTCCCGGGCCTCCCGGAGGATGAGCCGTGACCTGCGGCGTACTCCCCTGGGTGGAGACGGGCCCCTCCGCGTCAGGGACATCCCCGAGGGGGCGTCCGGTCCGCCCCTTCTCGTCGCTCACGTCTCCGAGTCGACCACCCGCGGCACCGGGTGCTCGACCAGCGCGAGGACCCGGTTCGCCATGAACCTGGCCGTGCGCACCGCCGTTCCCGTACGCGTGACTTCACTCACTTCGACCACGCCCCGGCGCACCGCTGTCTCCACTCTGCGGCCCGCCCTGCTCGCCACCACCTCGTACGTGCGCGTCGTGTCCCCCGCGTCCACGACTATCTCCACCCGGTCACCCTTCATTTGATCAATCACCCTTCGGTGTCGAGTGGTTGGGGCCAGCATGACCTGCGGACCCGGCCTGTCCGCACGTCCCCCGACCACTCTTCGAGTCTCCCACCCACCACTGACAATCCGTCGCTGCGAGAGGGCGCGGCCTCTGCGCAAGGGCGTCCGGGGAAACGTAAGCTGTGGCACGTCACAGGACCGGGCAGCGGGGATGAACATGGCGATGATGCGCCTGAGGCGCGAGGACCCGCGCGTCGTCGGCTCTTTCAGGCTTCACCGACGGCTCGGCGCGGGCGGGATGGGCGTCGTCTATCTCGGCTCCGACAAGAAGGGGCAGCGCGTCGCACTGAAGGTCATCCGGCCCGATCTGGCGGAGGACCAGGAGTTCCGTTCGCGGTTCGCGCGGGAGGTGTCCGCGGCGCGCCGCATCCGTGGCGGGTGCACGGCCCGGCTGGTGGCCGCCGACCTCGACGCGGACCGGCCGTGGTTCGCCACCCAGTACGTTCCCGGCCCGTCGCTGCACGACCGGGTCGCCGACGGGGGGCCGCTCGGCGCGGCCGAGGTCGCCGCGGTCGGCGCGGCCCTGTCGGAAGGGCTGGTGGCCGTGCACGAGGCCGGGGTCGTGCACCGGGATCTGAAACCGTCCAACATCCTGCTGTCCCCGAAGGGACCGCGGATCATCGACTTCGGCATCGCCTGGGCCACCGGCGCCTCGACGCTCACCCACGTCGGCACGGCGGTCGGCTCACCCGGTTTCCTCGCGCCGGAGCAGGTGCGGGGCGCGGCCGTCACGCCGGCCACGGACGTGTTCTCGCTGGGTGCCACGCTGGCGTACGCGTCGATGGGCGACTCGCCCTTCGGGCACGGCAGTTCGGAGGTGATGCTGTACCGCGTGGTGCACGAGGAGGCTCATCTCCATGAGGTCCCCGACGCGTTGGCGCCGCTCGTGCGCGCGTGCCTCGCGAAGGACCCCGAGGAGCGGCCCAGCACGCTCCAGCTGTCGCTGCGGCTCAAGGAGATCGCCACGCGGGAGGGGCAGGGATTCACCGACGTACGTCCGCCGGCTCCGCGCGGCGCGGAGTCCGAGCGGGGGGCCGGGCGTCTGGCCGGCACCCATCCGGACCGTGCGCAGCGCCGCGCGACGGGGCAGCAGGGCGCGTCCGAGGGGCAGGCCACTCCCCCGCCGCACGGCGCGCCCCCGGGTGGCGGTACGGGTCCGGCCGGGGGCGGAGCGCCGCTGCGGCGCGGTGACCGGAGCGTGCCGTCGTCGCGCGGGGGCGGCTCGGCGCGCGGCGGCAGTGCCTCGCGCGGCGGCAGGCCGTCCCGGTCCGGGTCGCGGTCGACATCGGGTTCCCGGTCCGCGTCCGGGTCGCGGTCGACATCGGGTTCCCGGTCCGCGTCCGGGTCGCGGTCGACGTCCGGTTCCCGGTCCGCATCGGGGTCACGGAACTCGACGCGGTCGGGTACCGGCTCCCGTCGTCCCGGACCCCGGACGAGGGGCACCGGCCTGCGGCCGGCCAATCCGCGGCTGCTCGCGCAGCGACTGTTCGTGTTCGTCGTGGTGACCCTGGTGGTCGCGGCCGGTATCGCCCTGATCCAGGGCTGACCGGAAGGCCGGTCCGCGGCCTCGGCGACGACCGCGGGGACGAAACGGCTACCGGCCGCTGGAGCAGGACGCCGGCCGGCTCGGGACCGCCGACGCCGCACGAGTCACCGCCCGGCCTCCTGCCCGGGTGCCCGCCCGTGGTCCGTGCCCGCGCCGCGCCCCGGCAGCAGCCTCGGTGTGCTCACGGCGCCGGTGGGCTCACCGCGTCCTGTGCCGTCGGCCGGCCCGTCGCCGCCGCGTAGAAGGCGACCGCGGCCGCCGCGCCCACGTTGAGCGAGTCGACGCCGTGGGACATCGGGATGCGGACCCGTTCGTCGGCGGCGGCCAGGGCCCGGGCGGTCAGCCCGGCGCCCTCCGCGCCCAGCATGAGGGCGACCCTGTCCATCCGGTGCGGGGCGACCTCCTCGAGGCTGCGGGCCTTCTCGTCGGGGGTCAGGGCCAGGAGCGTGAAGCCCGCCTCACGGACCGGTTCCAGACCCCTGGGCCAGCTGTCCAGCCTGGCGTACGGCACGGAGAAGACCGCGCCCATGGAGACCTTGACGCTGCGGCGGTAGAGCGGGTCGGCGCAGTCCGGGGAGAGCAGGACCGCGTCCATGCCGAGGGCCGCCGCCGAGCGGAAGATGGCTCCGGTGTTGGTGTGGTCGTTGACCGACTCCATGATCACCACCCGGCGGGCGGTGTGCAGCAGTTCGGCCGCCGTGGGCAGGGGGGTGCGCTGCATGGAGGCGAGCGCGCCGCGGTGCACGTGGTAGCCGGTGACCCGTTCGGCGAGTTCCGGGCTCACGGCGTAGACCGGCGCGGGGAGTTCGTCGATGACGTCGCGCATGACGTCGACCCACTTGGCCGAGAGCAGCATGGAGCGCATCTCGTAGCCCGCGTCCCTGGCGCGTCGGATGACCTTCTCGCCCTCGGCGATGAACAGGCCCTCGGCGGGTTCGCGTGTGCGGCGCAGCTCCACGTCGGTCAGGCCCGTGTAGTCGTGCAGGCGCGGGTCGTCGGGGTCCTCGACGGTGATGAGATCGGCCACGGGGTGATACTGCCTCGTCCTGGGTGGTGTGGTGCCGACGGCCGGGTCCGGCCGCGTCACCGGGGGTTGTTGTCGGGTACGTCGCCCGGGTCCGCGAGGACTGCGCGGGCTTACGAGGACTGCGCGGGCTGAGAGGGCTGCGGAGGTTCCGCAGCCCGCGCGGCCGGGGGGCCGACGTGCACGACCTCGCCGATGACGATGACCGCCGGCGGCTTGACCTCCTCGGCGCGGACGGTCTCGGCGACCGTGGCGAGGGTGGCGTCGACGCGGCGCTGGGCGGCCGTGGTGCCCTCCTGGACGAGGGCGACCGGGGTGTCCGGGGACCTGCCGTGCGCCACGAGGGTCTCGGCGATCCGGCCGATCTTGTCGACGCCCATGAGTACCACCAGGGTGCCGGTCAGCTTCGCCAGGGACGGCCAGTCGACCAGGGAACGCTCGTCGTCGGGCGCGACGTGGCCGCTGACCACGGTGAACTCGTGGGCCACGCCGCGGTGGGTGACCGGAATCCCGGCGGCGCCCGGGACCGAGACGGAGCTGGAGATACCGGGGACCACGGTGCACGGGATGCCCGCCTCGGCGAGCGCCTGGAGTTCCTCCATGCCGCGGCCGAAGACGTACGGGTCGCCGCCCTTGAGCCGGACGACCGACTTGCCCTGCCGGGCGTGCTCGATCAGCGCGTCGTTGATGGCCTCCTGCGCCATGAACCGGCCGTACGGGATCTTCGCCGCGTCGATCACCTCGACGTGCGGCGGGAGTTCGGCCAGCAGGTCGCGCGGGCCGAGCCGGTCGGCGATGACGACGTCCGCCTCGGCGAGCAGCCGGCGTCCGCGCACGGTGATCAGGTCCGGGTCGCCGGGGCCTCCGCCGACGAGGGCGACTCCCGGGGTGCGGGTGCGGTGGTGCGGGGCGACGAGTGTGCCGTCGCGCAGGCCCTCGACCACGGCGTCGCGGATCGCGGCGGTGTGGCGGGGGTCGCGGCCCCTGGCGTTCGTGGTGAGGACGGCGACCGTGACTCCCTCGCTGTGCCCGGTGGCCGGGGTCCAGGCCGTGGCCCGGTCCGCGTCGTCGGAGCGGACGCACCAGACGCGGTGGTGTTCGGCCTCGGCGGAGGCGATGGCATTGGCCTCGCCGTCGCTGGTGGCGATCAGCGCGTACCAGGCGTCCGCGAGGTCGCCCTCGGTGTAGCGGCGCCGTTTCCAGGTGATCTCACCGGCGTCCGCCATCCCCTCCACGGAAGGTGTCGCCTCGGGTGAGATCAGGACGATGTCCCCGCCGGCCGCTATGAGGGCGGGCAGCCGGCGCTGGGCGACCTGGCCGCCGCCGAGCACCACGACTCGACGGCCGGTGAGGCGGAGGCCCACGGGATAGGCGGGGTGTTCGGCCATGAGGCTGCGGCTCCTCGTACAGGCGGGCGTGCGAGGGGCGCTACGACACTGGAGCGGCCCTGACGTGCGGTGTGTGGATGTGCGGTTGCGGGATCAGCGTACGGCGGAGGGTGGGACGACCGCGACGGAACACCCGCCGCCGCGCCCCACCCCGCTCCGGGGTACCTGCTCCTTCTGCTCCTGCTTCTACTTCTCGGTGACGCCGGCCGAGTCGAACGTCGCCACCTCGTGCATGGCGCGCGCGGTGCTCTGCACCATCGGCAGGGCGAGCAGCGCGCCCGTGCCCTCGCCCAGGCGCAGGTCGAGGTCGACCAGCGGGCGCAGCCCCAGCTTGTTGAGGGCCGCCACGTGGCCGGGCTCGGCACTGCGGTGTCCCGCGATGCAGGCGGCCAGTACCTCGGGGGCGATGGCACGGGCCACCAGGGCCGCGGCCCCGGCGCTGACACCGTCCAGGATCACCGGGGTACGCAGGGACGCGCCGCCGAGGAGCAGGCCCACCATGGCCGCGTGCTCGAACCCGCCGACGGCGGCGAGGACACCGACGGGGTCGGCCGGGTCCGGCTGGTGGAGTTCGAGGGCGCGGCGCACGACGTCGGTCTTGCGAGCCAGGGTCTCGTCGTTGATGCCGGTGCCCCGGCCGGTGACCTCTCCGGGGTCCACGCCGGTGAAGACGGAGATCAGGGCGGCGGACGCGGTGGTGTTCGCGATGCCCATCTCACCGGTGAGCAGCGCCTTGTTGCCGGCGGCGACCAGGTCGCGGGCGGTCTCGATGCCCACCTCGATGGCCTGCTTGACCTCCTCGCGGGTCATCGCGGGGCCGGCGGTCATGTCGGAGGTGCCGGCGCGGACCTTGCGCGGCAGCAGCCCCGGGGTGGCCGGAAGGTCGGAGGCCACGCCGACGTCGACCACGCAGACCTCGGCGCCCACCTGGGTGGCGAAGGCGTTGCAGACCGCTCCGCCGCCGAGGAAGTTGGCCACCATCTGGGCGGTGACCTCCTGCGGCCACGGGGTGACGCCCTGGGCGTGGACACCGTGGTCGCCCGCGAAGACCGCGACGGCCGCGGGCTCCGGGATGGGGGGCGGGCACTGGCGGGACAGTCCGGACAGCTGCGCGGAGATGATCTCCAGCATGCCGAGCGCCCCGGCCGGCTTGGTCATCCGCTTCTGCCGCTCCCAGGCCTCGCCGAGCGCCTTGGCGTCCAGCGGGCGGATCTGCGCGACGGTCTCGGCGAGCAGGTCGTGCGGCTCCTCGCCGGGCAGCACGCGCCTGCCGTACGTCTCCTCGTGCACGACCCACGACAGCGGGCGGCGCTTGGACCAGCCGGCCTGCATCAGCTCGGGCTCGGCCGGGAACTCGTCGACGTAGCCCACGCACAGGTAGGCGACCACTTCGAGGTGCTCGGGCAGGCCCAGCGAGCGGACCATCTCACGCTCGTCGAAGAAGCTGACCCAGCCGACCCCGAGGCCCTCGGCGCGCGCGGCGAGCCACAGGTTCTGGACCGCCAGGGCGGAGGAGTACGGCGCCATCTGCGGCTGGGTGTGCCGGCCCAGGGTGTGCCGGCCGCCACGGGTCGGGTCGGCGGTGACGACGATGTTCACCGGGGTGTCGAGGATGGCCTCGATCTTCAGTTCCTTGAACTGCTTCGCCCGGCCCTTGGGCAGCGACTGCGCGTAGGCGTCGCGCTGGCGCTCGGCCAGTTCGTGCATGCTGCGCCGGGTTTCGGCGGAGCGGATGACGACGAAGTCCCAGGGCTGCGAGTGGCCCACGGAGGGCGCCGTGTGGGCGGCCTCCAGGACGCGGAGCAGGACCTCGTGCGGGATGGGGTCGTCACGGAAGCCGTTACGGATGTCCCGTCGCTCCCGCATGACCTTCTGCACGGCCGCGCGCTCGGCATCGTCGTAGCCGGGGGCGGCGGGGCCGGCGGGCGGCGCGGCGTCCGGCGCTCCGGCGCCCCGGGTGGCGAGGTCGTCGGGGTCCTGAGCGAGTACGGGCTGGGTCGGTTCGGTCTCCGCGGGCGGGTGCTCGGCCGGCGTGTTCTCGGCGAGTCCCTGCTGGGCCGGCGGTTCGGCGGCCGGTTCCGGGGCGGGAGCCGCGGGAACGTCGCCGGTGCCGGCCCGGGGCGGCGCGGGGACCGGACCGGTGGCCTCGGGTCCGGGCTGTTCCGGCTGTTCCTCGGTGGGGAGGTTCAGGGGCTGCGGCGGGGTCGGCGCGAGATGCGGGACGGCGGGCACGACTCCTTCGACGGGATCGGACTCCTTCGGGGTCCGATCCGGCACCACCGCCGGGGGAACACTGCCGGGAAGCGGCGTGGCGGTGCCGTCGGGAGGGGGCACGGGCGCGGCGGGGACGGCCGGGTCGGTGGCCGGGGCTTCGGTACCCGACGGGGCGGGCGGCACGGGAAGCGGCGTCCACGCCTCCTGGGCGGGCGGGGCAGAGGGGGCGGCCGGGGTCTGCTGGGGCCCCTGGACCGGATGCTCTGCCAAGACGTACTGGCCGCTCGCTTCCTCGGCCACGGGCTCGGCCGCAGCGACGGGAACGGACCCCGTTTCGGGGGCCGGCTCCGTGTCGAGGGCCGGCTCCGTGTCGGGGGCCGGCTCCGTGTCGAGGGCCGGCTCCGTGTCGGGGGTCGTCGCTGCTTCCGGGGCTGGGACGACGGGCTCCGGTGCCTCGGCGTGCTCGGGCGTCCGAAAGACCGCGGCTTCGGGCGCCTGTGCCTCGTCGGCAGGGGCCTCCGGTTCGGCGAGGGCGTCCGGTTCCGCGGGGGCCCCCGATTCGGAGAGGGCGTCCGGTGCGGCGGGAGCGGGGGCCTCGGCGTCGCCGTCGCTCAGGGCGACAGCGGGGGCTGCCTGCGGGTCTGCCGGGCCGGTGAACGGGCCCTGGGGCTCGTGGGCCGCGACGGAGGCGGGATCGGACCCCCCGGTGGCGGTGACGCCCTCCGGCACCGGGGCGGCCACGGCCTCCCGGGCCGGGGCCTCCGGTGCCGTGCCGAGCACGGGGGCGGCGTCCGCCTCGGGAGCCTGCACCTCTTCGGGCTCCTGCTCCTGCTCCTGCTCCTGCGCCCCGGCAGTCGGCGCGGGAACCGTCTCGGCACTCCGACCCGCGTCCGGGACGAGGGACGGTACGGCGTCCGCGGCAGGTCCGGCTTCGTGTCCGGGGTCCTCGGGCGGCCCGGCGATCCCACCGGCCGCCGGATCCGCACCCGAACCCGGGCCTGTGCCCGGACCGGAATCGGACCCGGTCGCCTCGGCCGTCGGTACGGAGGAGCCCTCGGGGCCCACCGCGGAGCTCTGCAGGTCCGCCGCGGCCACGGCGGGCTGGGGCGGGTTCTGCGGCTGACCGGCTCCCGCCTCCGTCGCGACACGTGCGACCAGGGCCTGGGCTGCGCCCATGGACTGCTGAGGCGGAGCAACCGTTTCCGTTCGGACGGTCGCGCCCACCGTGGCACGGGCGCCCCAGGGCTGTGCCGGCTGCGGGGCCGTCTCCCGGGTGCGCGGCACGTCGAGGTACTCGGGGCCGACGGTCGGCGGGCCGACCTGGCGTACCGGCACGTCGGCCGGGCCGCGGTCGGCGAGGGAGCGGACCGGGCCGGCGGTGGTGCTGGGGATGGGCGGGCCGAGGTGCAGTGGACGGCGTGGCGCGGCCGGTGCCTGCGACTCGTGCGTGACCGCGGGACCGGGCGCCTGCGGCTGCCCGGGTTCGGGCAGCCGGACACCGCCGAGGTCGACCGAGCCTGTGTCCCGGCCGCCCGTCTCGTGCGGCCCCGGCTCGTGCACGGTCTCGACGACCGGCTCCGGCGCGGGTGGTGCGATCTCGTTGCCCCAGGCACCCTGGGCGCCGGGCAGCAGCAGGTCTTCGTCCTCGGCGGAACTCTCGGAGAGGTAGGTGTACGAGTCGGGCGCGGGGACGCCCGGCTGCTCCACCATGCCTGCGTTCTCCGGCTGTCCCTCGCCCGGGACCCGGCCGGTGTCGGTCATGCGTACCCCTCGCCCATCGGTTAGTGCTCCTACGACCAGCTCACCCGGAACGGCGCACCCGACCGCCCCACACTGAAGAACGAGCGTGCGTCCCCAGCGGCACGAACAGCCTGCCCCAGAATGACGACAAAGCCACTCACAGGCATTCTCGCTGCCGTACGACCGCCGCGTCAGCTTGATCCGCGACGGTTCCGCTGTGGACTGCGCCACGTTGCGCGTCCTTGGGTTGTGCCGTACCACACACGCGTCAAAACGAGCGTGCTTTCAGGACATCGGCCGACGGGTCGGCGGGCGTCCGAGTTGCGGTACAACAATCGGCCAGCCTACCGCGAGCGGTACGACGATCCGATCGCGGGGACGGCGTCGGAACAGGGCCTCGCGGTCAGGGGGCACGCGTCGGCAACACGCCGCTGAGCAGGAACGCTACGCTCCGCTTGGTCTCCGTCCAGGCTCTGGTGTCGAGTTCGACGGACTGCAGAAGGGCGCACTCGACCCGGTAGCCGTGCTCGGACAACTCCCGGCCGATCCGTTCGGCGGCGTCGCGGGTGGCGGCGTGCGTGACGATGCGCTGCGGGCGGCGGTCGGCGACCGCCAGGACCACGGGCGCTCCCCCGCCGCCGACCCGGACGACGTCCGGTTCGGGGAGGTCCTCCAGTGCCTGCGGGGCGGTGCCGTGCACGATCTGGAGCTGGACGCCGTACCGACGGGCGGTGGAATCGGTGCGCGCGCAGGCGCGCGGGTCGCTGTCGACGGCGATGACCGCGGCACCGGCCCGCGCCGCCTCGGTGGCGAAGGCTCCGCTTCCGCAGCCGATGTCCCACACGAGGTCGCCGGGGACCGGTCCGAGCCGGGCGAGCTGGGAGACGCGCAGCGGCTCCCGTTCCCCCTCGCCCAGGTCGCCGCCGTAGGCGTCGGCCGGCAGCGTCCAGCCGCGCGGGCCGGCGGCGGGGTCGCGGCCGGCGATCCAGCCCCCGGACGCGGTGGCGGCGGCCTGGCCGCCGATGACGATGACGACGTTCGGGTCCCGCCAGGTGTGGTCGGCGGCCTTGTCCGAGGTGACGACGCTGACCTGCTCGCGCGTGGTGCCGAGTTCCTCGCAGATGACGAAGGTGCGGTGGACGCCCTCCAGGAGCAGGCCCAGCTCGGCGGGGCCTGCGCCGGGAGAGGTGAGGACCGCCACCTTGGTGTGGGCCCGGCACACGTTCACCGCGCGTCGCAGGGTCCGGGGATGCGCGACGACCACGTGTGCGTCGTCCCAGGGCATACCGGCCCGGGCGAAGGCGGCGGCGACGGAGGAGACCGCGGGGACGACCTCGACCTCCAGGCCGAACTCGGGTGCGCGCAGGGTCCGCACGACGCCGAAGAAGCCGGGGTCGCCGTCCGCGACGACCACCGCCGTGCCGCGGTGGCCCGCCACCCGGCGGGCGGCCAGGGCTGCGCTGCCGAGCCGGATGCGTTCGGCGCCGGCGGGTACCTCGGGAAGTTCCAGGTGGTGCGCGGCGCCTGCCACCAGAGTGGCGGCGCCCAGTGCGGCGCGGGCCGCTGCGGTCAGCGGCGAACCGTCCCAGCCGATCACCGTGACCCGGTCGGCCATCGTTGTCAGTCTCCTGGTGTGCGCGGAACGTCTTGGGTGTGCGGGGCGCGGTCGGCCGCTCCGCCCGCGAGGGGGCAGGCTTGGTGAGAGTACCTGGTAAGGCTGTCGACCGAAGCGACCTACCGCCGGCCGTCCCCCCGGGAGGGGGTCAGTTCCAGTCGGTGAAGGCGGTGAACTGTCCGGTATCGGACAGGTGTTCGGCCGAGCCCTCGAGGTCCTCCGGCAGCAGGCTCCACACGATGAAGTCGGTGCGTACGTCCGTCCAGGCGCCGTCGTCGCCCCGGACGTGGGCTATACAGGCGTTGCGCAGGACGCCCTCGCTGATGCAGCCGATCTTCTGGGCGACCTGTTGCGAGGCGGTGTTGTCGGCGGCGGTGCGCAGCTCGACGCGTTCCAGCTTCTGGTCGCCGAAGAGCCACTGGGCCGTGGCCGTGGCGGCCTCGGAGGCGTAGCCCTCGCCACGCGCCCAGGGGGCGACGATGTACGAGAGTTCGGTGGACCGGATGTGCCAGTTGGTCTTGGTGAGCTGGATGACGCCCACCAGCCGATGGGTGAGGAACTCCGTGACGGCGAGGTCCAGTCCGCGTCCGGCCGCGCGTTCGGCGGGGGCGTGCTCGGCGATCCAGGTGCGGGCGGCCTGCTCGGTGAAGGGCTGGGGCACGTCGGTCCAGGCGGCGATCTGCTCGTCGTTCATCATCTCGGTCAGGGTGGGCACGTCGTCCGCGTCGAGGGGACGCAGCACCAACCGCTCCGTGCTGATGGAGATGTTGGGGAAGGTGCTGCTCGTCATGCGCCGCTCCATAACCTTCGTGACCGTCAGATGCCGCTGAACTGCCCAGCATGCAGCATGAAAGCACCGGGCCGCACCAGGGGGTCCACTCCGTGTACCGGAGCGGACCCCGAGAGTGCCGAACGGGTGCCGGGCGCGGCACGGACCGCCGTGACCGCCGTGCGCGGGGTGGGGGGGGACGGTTCAGAAGGAGGGGACGACGGAGCCCGAGTACGTGTCCTCGATGAACTTCCTGACCTCGTCGGAGGTGAGGAGCTCGGCGAGCTGCTGCACGCGCGGGTCGTCCTCGTTGCCCTCCTTGACGGCGAGGAGGTTGATGTTCGGGTTGTCCTTCACGGACTCCAGGACGAGGGCGTCCTCGGAGGGCTTGAGGTCGGCCTCGATGGCGTAGTTCCCGTTGACCACCGCGGCGTCGACGTCCTCGAGGGAGCGCGGCGTCTGGGCCGCCTCCAGCTCCTTGAACTCGAGGTTCTTCGGGTTCTTGGTGACGTCGGCGGGGGTCGCCGCCGTACCGACGCCCTCCTTGAGGGTGATCAGGCCGTTGGCGGCGAGCAACTGGAGCGCGCGGCCCTCGTTGACGGTGTCGTTCGGGACGGCGACGGTCGCGCCGTTCTTCAGCTCGTCGGCCTTCCCCACCTTGTTCGAGTAGAGGCCGAGCGGCTCCAGGTGCACGTCGACGAGGGGCACGATGTGCGTGCCGTTCTTCTTGTTGAAGTCGTCGAGGTACGGCTGGGTCTGGAAGAAGTTCGCACCGACCGAGCCGTCCTCCGTCGCCGTGTTCGGCGTGACGTAGTCGGTGAACTCCTTGACCTCGAGGTCGAGGCCGGCCTCCTCGGCGAGGTTGTCCTTGACGAAGGTGAGGATCTCGGCGTGCGGCAGGGGGCTCGCCGCGACGATCAGCGGGCCGGAGGCGCCGGAGCCGGACTCACTGTCCGAGCCGCAGGCGGAGAGACCGAGGGTCAGGGCTCCGGCGGCGAGGACGGCGGTAGCGGTCTTGACGGTGTTACGCACGAAAAGTGCCTTTCCTGGTGGGTGGTGCGGCCCCGCCTCGGTGGTACGGGGATCCGGCGGGGAGTGGGGGTACGGGGGGCGGAGGGGTTATGCGGTCCTGCCGGTGTCGGCCGTCACGGGCTCCTTGGCCCTGAGCAGCCGCAGCCCGGGCGCGGCACCCGAGCGGCCGCGGCGGTGCAGGGAGCGGGCCGCGAGGTCGCCGGCGAACTGGATGACCGAGATGACCACGGCAAGGATCGCGACGGTGATCCACATCAGTTCGCTGTCGAAGCGCTGGTAGCCGTAGCGGACGGCGAAGTCGCCGAGACCGCCGCCGCCCACGGCGCCTGCCATGGCCGAGTAGCCGATGAGAGCGATGATCGTGGTGGTGGCGGCGGCGATCAGCGAGGGCAGGGACTCGGGGACGAGGACCTTGCGGACGATCGTCCAGGTGTTGCCGCCCATGGCCTGCACGGCCTCGACGAGCCCGTGGTCCACCTCGCGTACGGCCGTCTCGACGAGGCGGGCGAAGAAGGGGATGCCGCTGATGGCGAGCGGCACGATCGCGGCCTCGCTGCCGATGGACGTCCCGGTGATCCAGCGGGTGAGGCTCGTCAGGGCGACCATGAGGATGATGAACGGCATCGAGCGGCCGACGTTCACGACCTGCCCGATGACCTTGCTCACGGGCGCGTTCTGCAGCAGCCCGCCCCGGTCGGTCAGGACGAGCAGGATGCCGATCGGCAGGCCGACGAGTACCGCGATCAGGGTGGACCAGCCCACCATGACCAACGTCTCCTGACATGCCTGCACCAGCAGTGGCCGCATCTGGGACCAGGTCACTTGGACTCCTCCTTCACGGGCGCCGGGGAGACCCGCGCCGTCCCTCTCGCCCGCGGCCCCGGTGGCGCCTGCCGCGCCCGGCCCGCGGTCTCGACGTGCAGCCCCTGTTCGCGCAGGAAGCCGACCGGTACGACGTTGTCCTCGTAGCGGCCCGGGAGTTCGATGCGCATCCTGCCCACCCGGAGGCCGCCGACGGTGTCGATGGCGGCGCCGAGGATCGAGATGTCGATGTTGTAGGTGCGGGACAGCCGGGAGATGACCGGCTGGGTCGCGCTCTCGCCCTGGAAGGTGATGTCCAGGACGGTGCGGTGGTCGCCCGAGGCCTCGCCGGCGACCGGGAACAGCGCGGAGGCCAGTTCGGAGCCGGGGGTCGCCAGGAGTTCGGTGACGGTGCCGGACTCGACGACGCGGCCGTGTTCCATCAGCGCGGCGGAGTCGCAGATCGACTTCACGACGTCCATCTCGTGCGTGATGAGCAGGACGGTCAGGCCGAGATGGCGGTTGAGGTCGCGCAGCAGCGCCAGGACGGAGCGGGTGGTTTCCGGGTCGAGGGCGCTGGTGGCCTCGTCGGACAGCAGCACCTTGGGGTCGCCGGCCAGGGCGCGGGCGATGCCGACACGCTGCTTCTGGCCGCCGGAGAGCTGGGCGGGGTAGGCCTTGGCCTTGTCGGCGAGGCCGACCAGGTCGAGCAGTTCCAGCGCCTTGCGGGAACGTTCCCCGCCCGACCGGCCGAGGATCTCCAGCGGCAGTTCGACGTTGTCCTGCACGGTGCGCGAGGAGAGCAGGTTGAAGTGCTGGAAGACCATGCCGATACGGCTGCGCGCCTGCCGCAGTTCCCGGCCGGCCCGTGGCCCGCGTCCGGCCAGGGCGGTGAGGTCCTGCCCGGCGACGGTCACGGTGCCCGAGGTGGGGCGCTCCAGCAGGTTGACGCAGCGGATGAGCGAGGACTTTCCGGCGCCGGACTGACCGATGACGCCGTAGACCTCGCCTTCGCGGACGTGCAGGTCGACGCCGTCCAGGGCGGTGACCTCGCGTCCGCGCGAGCGGTAGACCTTGGTGAGGCCCGAGGTGGTGATCACGTGGGTATCCGTCACTGTCGAGTGCGCGGCACGTCGTGGGTGCCGGGCACGAGTCGTTCGGGGGTGAAGCATGCGGGGGCCGGGAACGGCCCGGACGCGGCACTGCCTCTCGCGGGCTCTGCGAGGGGAACGGCTCGGAGGTGTGCGCGCGGGGCGGGGTCCGCTCGCGCACGCGGGACACGGGGGACTCGCGTGCGGGGGCGGACCGGCTCTCGCTTCGGGGCGCGAGGCTCAGATGGTGCGGGGGCCCTCTAGAAGGCGCGCATTCGGAGCGGACACATACATCCGGCACCGAGCGGCACGCGCGCCTCGGTTGCGGGGATGTGGTCGCTCGTCGTGGTCATGCGAGCAGTAAACCAGATGTTCGGTCCTGACCGGACACGGCTGTCCACATTCCGGACGGCCGTGGACAGCCGTGACCGCACGTCAGGGGCGTGCGGTGATCTCCACCCCGGCGTCCGTGACCAGTACGGACAGGGCCGACAGGTCCCCGACCACGAGATCGGCGGTCAGTTCGTGGGCCCGGTGGGTTGTGGCCAGGGCCACGGTCGTCATCCCGGCCGCCCGGCCCGCCTGGAGCCCGGCGGGGGCGTCCTCGAAGACGACGCAGTGGGCGGGCTCCACGCCGAGGGTGCGGGCGGCCAGCAGGTAGGGCTCGGGGTCGGGCTTGCCCCGGGTGATGTCGTCGGCGGCGACGAGGGTCTTGGGCAGGATGCCGGCGGCGGCGAGGCGGGCCTCGGCCAGCCGCCGGGTCGCGGAGGTGACGACGGCCCAGCGTTCGGCCGGCAGCACGCCGAGGAGGTCCCGGGTTCCCGGCAGCGGGATCGCCCCGCCGTTCGGCACGTCCTCCACCTCCAGGTCCTCGATCCGCGCGACGGCCTCGGGCACGGCGTGGGCGGGCAGGAGGTCGGCGGCTATCTCGGCGGCCGGGCGGCCGTGCAGCTCGATCCGTCCGAACTCCTCGGCCGTGATCCCGTACTCGACGGCCCACCGGGTCCAGCAGCGCTGCACGGATTCGAGGGAGGAGACGAGGGTGCCGTCGTTGTCGAACAGGAGGGCTTGCGCATGAATGGTCACACCATCGACCCTACGGCGCCCCGGCCCCGCCCCTGCGCCCGTGTCCGGCCCCACCGCACACGGGCGCACATCCGGGCACGGGAGGGTGGGGGCCGGGCACGGTGGGGCCATTACGGCGTAATAGGGTCGCTGCCATGCTTGATGCCCTGACGCCGGCGACCGGTGCCGCCGCGCTGCTGCTCGCCGCGTGGTGCGGCTGGGCCGCCTACCGCGACCAGCCGACGAAGGACTGGCACTTCATCGGCATGGCCGTGGTCACCCTGCTGACGCTGGTTCAGCTGGTGGTCGGGGTCGTGCTGCTGG
Source organism: Streptomyces sp. NEAU-W12 (assembly GCF_026242095.1). NCBI lineage: Bacteria > Bacillati > Actinomycetota > Actinomycetes > Kitasatosporales > Streptomycetaceae > Streptomyces > Streptomyces sp. NEAU-W12. Next base: position 8,842 of record NZ_JAPJDM010000016.1, on the reverse strand, counting down.
CCCGGGGTGAGGAGCCGGAGCAGGGGACGGTCGTCTTCGTGGCGTATCTGCTGGGCTCGTTCGCGTGCGTCCCGGCGGCGGGCTTCATGTCGCTGGCCGAGCGCACCCGGTGGGGCTCGATCACGGTGGCCGCGAGCGGTGTCGTGCTGGCCGTGCTCGAGGTGCGGCTCCATGACATCTGGAAGGGCTGAGATGACCGCGACGGAACACGAACCGGAGCGCGGACCGGGCGGCACGCGGCTGATCGGCGGGCCCGGACTGCTGCTGGTGTGGCTGTACGGGGTGATGGTCGTCGGCGCCGTGTCGCGTTCCGCGTACCAGATCGCCACCGAGTTCGGCCGGGCGCCGCTCGCCTACTCGCTCTCCGCGATCGCGGGAGTGGTCTACGGATTCATCACGTACACCCTGGTCCGCGGCGGGGAGACGGCCCGCCGGGCGGCGCTGGTGTGCTGCGCGGCCGAACTGGTGGGCGTCCTGACGGTCGGTACCTGGACCCTGGCGGACCCCTCCGCCTTCCCCGACGCGACCGTGTGGTCGGACTACGGGATGGGCTACCTGTTCATCCCGGTCCTGCTGCCCCTCACCGCCCTGTACTGGCTGCGCAAGGCCCGCCCCCGCACGGTGTGACGGCCGTTCCCGGGCGGACGGTGGGGCCGCGCCCCGACCGGACGGCGGCCCCGGCACGCGCCCGGTCAGGCGGTGGCCGCGTACGAGTCCGCCGTCTTCTCCAGGACGATCATCGGTACGCCGTCCGTGCCCCGGGACGTCCCGACCCGCTGGTAGCCGACCTTGCTGTACAGCTGGAGGTTGCTCTCGCTGCGGTGGCCGGCCTGGAGGCGGAACATCCTGGCACCCCGCTCGTCGGCGAGGGCGGACTCGGCTGCGCGCAGGAGCCGGGCACCGATGCCGTGCCCCTGGAGGCGGGGGTGGACGCAGAGCTTGCCGATGGCCGCGGCGGCGTCCTCGGTGCTCCTGCCGTGCACCGAGCCGACGATCTCGTCGCCGAGCCGGGCGACGAAGACCAGGTCGTCGGCGACCTCCTCGCGGACCGAGTCCAGGCTCTGGACGAGCGGCGCGATGCGGTAGTTGCCGTACAGCGCTGCCTCCCTCTGGAAACACAGGTACTGCAACCTGAAGATCTGCTCGGCGTCCTGCCCCGTCGCCGCAGAGATGGTCACGCTCATGCCCATGTGCGCACGCCTCCCGCTCACCTGATCACCTGTGGTCCCTCACTCCTATCCCCGTCCTCACCCCGACGCAACCTCCGCCGCGAGTAAACGACGCAGACATCCCAGACATCTCGAGCGTTCCGGCCCCATGCTGCCTTGTGAGATACCCAACTCCCCTGCGATTTCCCGGTATGTCGGGTCGTGCGGGGACAGCAGCGCCTCCAGCAGCCGGGGACAGCGGCCGGGCAGCCGGCGCACCGCGTCCCGCAGGGCGTGACGGCGGGCGGCGGCGAGGGCGAGGAGTTCGGGGCCGTCCTCGCCGGTGCCGGCGGGGTCGCCGGCCCACGGCGCCTCGTACCGGGCCACCCGGCGGGTACGGCGGGCCTCGGTGCGGACGGTCCGGCGGAGCCAGCCCGGTGGGTCGCGCGGCGGGTCGTGCGCGTCGAGGCGTTCCAGCAGGCGCAGCCAGACCGTCTGTTCCAGGTCGGCGGGTTCGGCGCCGGACGCGTACGCCTCGGCGGAGGCCTCCGCGGTGAGCAGCGGGCCGAGGGCGGTGACCAGGTCGTGCGTCATACGCTCAACGACGCCGGGCGCCCCCGGCGGGTTGCCCCGGGCCGCCCGCACTCACCCCAACCGGGGCGGAACGGCCCGGCCGGTGTCC
>NZ_JAPJDM010000016.1:0-7002 GCF_026242095.1 Streptomyces sp. NEAU-W12 | reverse complement strand
GGCCACCCGGTGGGGCGGCCCCCCCCCCCCCCCCCCGGCCCCCGGGGGGGGGGGGCGGGGGGCGCCCGGAACTCACCCCAACCGGTGCGGAACGGCCCGGCGGTTGACGACAGGGCCTGGCGCTGTTCGAACTCAGCCGGTGCGGAAGTCCTCGCGGGCCAGCAGACCGGTGTCCGGGTGGTCGGTGAAGACGCCGTCGATGCCGGTGGCGAAGTAGGCCCGGAAGGCGCCGAAGACGTCACCGTAGGCGTCGGGGTCGCTGCCCTTGCGGAAGTCCGCGGGCAGGAAGGGGTTCTCGTTGCGCATCGTGTAGGGGTGCAGGATCAGGCCGGCCCGGTGCGCGTCGCGGACCAGGGTGGTGGGCTCGGTGAGGTTTCCCGCCCTGTCCTTGGGGATGACCAGGTCCAGGGTCGGTCCGATGCCCTGCGCGTAGGAGGCGATCTCCTCGAGGCCCTTCGGCGTGACGAGGTCGGCCACCGTGCGCGGGTCTCCGTTCTCGACGAAGTCCCAGGGGCGGCTGTTCGCACCGGAGAGCAGCACGGCGAGCGGGTTGGCGACGAGCCGGCTCATCCGCTGGATGCTGGTGGGCTCGAAGGACTGGATGACGACGGGCGAGTTCTTCCTGTCCTTGCCGTGCCTGCGCAGCAGGCGGGCGAGGAGTTCCTCGGTGCCCAGGCCCAGCTTGCGGAAGTAGGTGGGGTGCTTGAGCTCGGGGTAGATCCAGACCTGCTTGCCGCGCCCCCGGGTCTGCTCGTTCTGCCAGCGGAGCACCTCTTCGAAGGTGGGGATCTCCCAGCGGCCGTCGTAGAGGGTGTTGTGCGGGCGGTTGGCCGCAATGCGCTCGACGGCGCGGAGCCGCTTCAGTTCGGCGAGGGTGAAGTCCTCGGTGAACCAGCCGGTGACGAAGACGCCGTCGAGCAGCTTCGTACGCTTGCGGTCGGCGAACTCGGGGTGGTCCGCGACGTCCGTGGTGCCGCCGATCTCCGGCTCGTGCCGGCAGACGAGGTGGCCGTCCCTGGTGGGCACCAGGTCGCCGGCCTCGACGATGTCGGCGCCCAGGTCGAGGGCCAGGTCGTAGGCGCCGAAGGTGTGCTCGGGCCGGTAGCCGCTGGCACCCCGGTGGCCGATGATCGTCGGGACGGGCAGGCCCTTCAGCCCTCGCCCGCCGTACCGGGACTCGCCGTGCCGGGACTCGGCGGCTCTCGCCGTGCCGCTCGGCCCGAGGACCGCGCCGCCCGCGCCGAGCACCGCCGCGCCGAGGAGCGCCCGCCGTCCGGTTCCGCCGGACGGCGTGGTTTCCGTCCGCCCGCCCGACTCCTGCGTTCCCATGGGGCCCTCCTGCCGTTGACCGTCAGTGCGGGGCGATCGTAGGGGCGCGTACATGACGAGCGGGAGACCGCGACCGGAACACACGGGGGATACGGCTGTACGGGATGCCGCGCGGGCCGGCCGTGACCCGAACGGGCTCAGCGGACAGAACGTCTGACATCCCGTCGGTGTGGGGGCGCCGCGCCGGGGCACCCGACCGGTCCGGAGGGCCGGCGGCGCGCCTCCCGCGCTCCACCGGGCGCGTGTGGTTCCATCCGGGCCGTGCCCGTACCCCGGACCGACGGCACCGGCTTCCGCGGACGCGACATGCCTCACATCCCGGTGTGCGTGTCACGGCCGTACAACACCGTGTCACCGCAGGTGAACATGCGTAGACATCGTGCGATACCAGGTGAACCCGGCGTGCGGGACCCCCTCCGCCGCGAGTAATGTCCTTACCTGCACAGACTCATACCGCATTCCCGACACCGGAGGACCCGTTGTCCCGCTTCGCGCTCATCAAGGCAGTGCTCGGCCCGGTCATGCGCCTGATGTTCCGCCCACGGGTGGAGGGCCTGGAGCACATCCCGGGTGACGGTCCGGTGATCCTGGCGGGCAACCATCTCACCTTCATCGACTCGATGTTCCTGCCGCTGGTCTGCAAGCGTCAGGTCTTCTTCATCGGCAAGGACGAGTACGTCACCGGCGAGGGGCTCAAGGGCCGGCTGATGGCCTGGTTCTTCACCGGCGTCGGCATGATCCCGGTCGACCGCGACGGCGGCCGGGGCGGGGTCGCGGCGCTGATGACCGGTCGTCAGGTGCTGGAGGAGGGCAAGATCTTCGGCATCTACCCGGAGGGCACCCGCTCCCCCGACGGCCGTCTCTACCGGGGCCGCACCGGTATCGCGCGGCTCACCCTGATGACCGGCGCGCCCGTCGTTCCGTTCGCCATGATCGGCACCGACAAGCTCCAGCCGGGCGGCGCGGGCCTGCCCCGGCCGGGCAGGGTCACGGTCCGCTTCGGTGAGGCGATGGAGTTCTCCCGCTACGAGGGCATGGACCGCGACCGCTACGTCCTGCGGGCCGTGACCGACTCGGTGATGACCGAGGTCATGCGCCTGTCCGGCCAGGAGTACGTGGACATGTACGCCAGCAAGGCGAAGGCTGCCTGACACCCGGCATCCCGGAGCCTCCTCGGGGCACGGGCACCGCGGCCCTACGGGTGCCCGGCCCCGCAGCAAGGACCGGGCCGCTTCGGCGTCGGCCCGCCGTCGGAGGGACGCCTGACCGGTGGGCTCCTCAGTGCCAGGCCAGCCGTCCGCGCCGCTCCCAGTACGCGTGCGGGTCCTCGGGCAGTGCGGCGAGGCGGGCGAGCTGCTCGTCGTCGAGGTCGACGACCGCCGCGTGCAGGTTGGAGGCGAGCTGCGCGGTGGTGGCGGCGCCGGAGAGGACCACGCCCGCCCAGGGCCGGCGCAGCACGAGAGCGAGGGCGACGGCGTCGCAGGCCAGGCCGGTCTCCTCGGCGACGGACCTGAGCGCGTCGGGAGCGTGGGCCCCGGCCAGCCGCCCGTTGGCCATGCCCTCCTTGACGATCACCGTGAGCCCCGCGTCATGGGCCTCGGCCAGTGCGGACCCGGCGGAGGTCTCCAGCGCGTTGTAGGTCGACTGGACGGTACGGAAGAGGGGTTCACCGCCGACGGTGACGGCGAGCGCGGCGCGGACGGCGTCGGCCTGCGCCGGGCCGCTGGTGGAGAAACCGACGGTGAGGCCCTGGGCCGCCGCCTCGGCGAGCCGGACGTGGAGGTCCTTGTCGGTGAGGGCGGGGCTGTCCGGGGTCACCGAGTGGATCTGGTACAGGTCGAGCCGGTCCCCGAGCAGCGCGTCGGACTCGGCACGCTGCCGCTCGTAGGCGGCGAGGGAGTGCTCCTTGATCTCGTGGTGCTCGGCGTCGGTGGACCAGTCCGCGGTGTACGTGTAACCCCATTTGCTGCCGATGACGACGTCGTCGGCGTCGGGCCGTTTCGTCAGCCAGTCCGCGAGGAACTCCTCCGACCTGCCGTACGAGCGGGCCGCGTCGAAGTAGCGGACGCCCTGGGCGTAGGCGGCGTCGAGGAGGTCGTGGGTGCGGGTGCGCAGGGCCTCGACGCTGCGGTCGCCGCCGAGGTCCTCGTCCCGGCCCAGGTTGATGTAGCCGGGCCGGCCGACAGCGGCGAGTCCCAGGCCGATGTGGCAGGTCGGGGTGGTGGCCGAAGCCAGTTCGGCGAAGGACATCGGGGCTCCGATCGGTCGGCTCCTTGCGGCTGCCCGACCAACGTAACCCGCGATGCCCTTCCGGAACCGGACCGGCGACCGGTCTACTCCTCGGCGTCCCGCCTGTTCCTGGCGTCGGCCCAGGCGTGCTGGGCGGCCACGTCGGCCTTCACCTCGGCGAGCTGGACGGCGACCGCGCTCGGTGCCGTGCCGCCCCGGCCGTCCCGGGAGGCGAGGGCGCCGGGGACGTTGAGGACGGTGCGCACCTCGGGGGTGAGGTGGGCGGAGATCTTCACGAACTGCTCGTCGGTCAGCTCGTCGAGTTCCTTGCCCTCGGTCTCGGCGGCCTTGACGCACGCGCCGGCCACCTCGTGCGCGACGCGGAACGGCACGCCCTGCCTGACCAGCCACTCGGCGATGTCGGTGGCCAGCGAGAACCCGGCCGGGGCCAGCTCCTCCATGCGCTCGCGGTGCACGGTGAGGGTGGCCATCATCCCGGTGAAGGCCGGCAGCAGGATCTCCAGCTGGTCGATGGAGTCGAAGACCGGCTCCTTGTCCTCCTGGAGGTCGCGGTTGTACGCGAGCGGGAGGGCCTTGAGGGTGGCCATCAGGCCGGTCAGGTTGCCGATCAGCCGGCCCGACTTGCCGCGCGCCAGCTCCGCGATGTCCGGGTTCTTCTTCTGCGGCATGATCGACGAACCGGTGGAGAAGGCGTCGTGCAGGGTCACGAAGGAGAACTCCTTCGTGTTCCAGATGATGACCTCCTCGGCGATCCGGGAGAGGTTGACCCCGATCATCGCGGTGATGAAGGCGAACTCGGCGACGAAGTCCCGGGAGGCGGTGCCGTCGATGGAGTTGGCCGCGCTGCCGTGCTCGAAGCCGAGGTCGCGGGCGACCGCCTCGGGGTCCAGTCCGAGGCTGCTGCCGGCCAGCGCGCCCGAGCCGTACGGCGAGACCGCGGTCCGCTCGTCCCACTGGCGCAGCCGCTCGGCGTCCCGGGACAGCCCCTGGACGTGGGCGAGGACATGGTGGGCGAAGAGCACCGGCTGGGCGTGCTGGAGGTGGGTGCGGCCGGGCATGGCCACGTCCGGGTGGGCTTCGGCGAGGCCGACGAGGGCGTCCTGGAGATCGGCGATCAGACCGCCGAGCGTACGGGCGTGGTCCCGCAGGTACATCCGGAACAGGGTCGCGACCTGGTCGTTCCTGGACCGTCCGGCACGCAGTTTGCCGCCCAGGTCGGGGCCGAGGCGCTCCAGCAGGCCGCGTTCCAGGGCGGTGTGCACGTCCTCGTCGGCGACGGTGCCGGTGAACGAGCCGTCGGCGACGTCCGCCTCCAGCCGGTCGAGGCCCTCGATCATGCGGGCGAGCTCGTCCTCGGTGAGCAGGCCCGCCTTGTGCAGTACGCGCGCGTGCGCCCGCGAGCCGGCGATGTCGTAGGGCGCGAGCCGCCAGTCGAAGTGGACGGACGCGGACAGCTTGGCCAGGGCCTCGGCGGGGCCGTCGGCGAAACGGCCGCCCCAGAGCCGTACGTCACCGCTGTTGCTGCTCACTTGTGTTGCTCCTCGAAGACAGGCGGATCGCGGATGGGCCGCATCATGGATGCGCCACCGCCTCCTCACTCGGGCGCGGGAGAGTGAGGAGGCGGGGTCAGGGTAGTACGTGACGGGACGTCAGCCGGGCGGTCAGGCCAGGTCGCGCTTGGCGGCGATCTTCGACGACAGGCTGTAGATGTCGATGAAGCCCTTGGCCGCCGCCTGGTCGAACGTGTCGCCGGTGTCGTAGGTGGCGAGGTTGAAGTCGTACAGGGACGACTCGGAGCGCCGGCCGGTGACGACGGCCCGGCCGCCGTGCAGCGTCATCCGGACGTCGCCGCTGACGTGCTGGTTGGCCTCGGTGATGAAGCCGTCCAGGGCGCGCTTGAGCGGGGAGAACCACTGGCCGTCGTAGACCAGTTCGCCCCAGCGCTGCTCGACCTGCCGCTTGTAGCGGGCGAGTTCGCGCTCGACGGTGACGTTCTCCAGCTCCTGGTGGGCCGTGATCAGCGCGATGGCGCCGGGAGCCTCGTACACCTCGCGGGACTTGATGCCGACGAGACGGTCCTCGACCATGTCGATCCGGCCGACGCCCTGGGCACCCGCGCGCTCGTTGAGCTGCTGGATGGCCTGGAGGACGGTGACGGGCCTGCCGTCGATGGCGACCGGCACACCCTCCTTGAAGGTGACGACGACCTCGTCGGCCTCGCGCGCCACGGCGGGGTTCTGCGTGTACTCGTAGACGTCCTCGATCGGCGCGTTCCAGATGTCCTCGAGGAAGCCGGTCTCGACGGCGCGCCCGAACACGTTCTGGTCGATGGAGTACGGCGACTTCTTCGTGGTCGCGATCGGCAGGCCCTTGGCCTCGCAGAAGGCGATGGCCTTGTCGCGGGTCATGGCGTAGTCACGGACCGGGGCGATGCACTTCAGGTCGGGGGCGAGGGCGACGATGCCGGCCTCGAAGCGGACCTGGTCGTTGCCCTTGCCGGTGCAGCCGTGGGCGACCGTGCCGGCGCCGTGCTTCCGCGCGGCGGCGACGAGGTGCTTGACGATCGTCGGCCGGGACAGCGCGGAGACCAGCGGGTAGCGGTCCATGTAGAGGGCGTTGGCCTTGATCGCCGGGAGGCAGTATTCGTCGGCGAATTCGTCCTTGGCGTCCGCGACCTCGGCCTCGACGGCACCGCAGGCGAGCGCGCGCTTGCGGATGACGTCCAGGTCCTCGCCGCCCTGGCCGACGTCGACCGCGACGGCGATGACCTCGGCGCCCGTCTCCTCGGCGATCCAGCCGATGGCGACGGAGGTGTCCAGACCGCCCGAATAGGCGAGTACGACGCGCTCGGTCACGGGATTCTCCTTACAGTGCATTCGCTGACATGCATGAGTATGCAGGAGGATGCATGATTCGTCAATCCGGCTCCGTCCGGAGGGACCGCATCCGATCCGAGGGGCCGGTTTCGGACGGAGTCCGGAGTTGATCCGGCGGATGGTTGAACGCGGGTAATCGCTTTCCCGTATCTCACGCCGGACGCAGGCGCCGCGTCGGCACAGCCGAGCCCTCCCCACGGGCTCTCCCCCCCACGCAACCCCGAACCCGACCCCGACCCGAGTGAGGCATTCACATGTCCAGGGCCCTTCCGAAGTACAACAAGCGTCGCGTCGGTCTCATCGGCGGCGCCGCCGCGGTGGCGCTGTCCGGTGCGGTGATCGCCGGATCCGCCCTCGCCGGCGAGTCGTCCGACGGCAACGAGGCGAGCGCCCGGACGCTCGCGGGACCGGGCACGGTCAGCTGCCCCGACGTCGCCCCGGACCTCCCCCCGGTCCCCGCCTCCGCCCAGGCCGAGGTCGACCGCAACCTCGGCCAGCTCGCCACCCAGATCGACGAGGCCAACCAGCGCCTCGTCGACACCGTCGG
>NZ_JAPJDM010000015.1:34771-204486 GCF_026242095.1 Streptomyces sp. NEAU-W12 | reverse complement strand
GTCCCAGCGGCCCCAGCCGACGGGGCCGAAGAAGCCGATGGTGTCGTTCTTCACGCAGAACCGCTGCCAGTAGTGGGCGACCAGTTCCTCGCGCTGGCGGGGCATGCTGCTGCGGCTGTCCACGCCCGGCGTCCAGCGCAGGAACGGGGCGATACCGGAGGTGAGGACCGGGCGGTTCTGCCAGGCCACCGCCTCCCGGAAGGACGGCGTGCGGGCGATGTCCTGGAGGGTGTGCGCGGTCTCCACGGCGGCGTCGGCGAACAGGCGGGCGAAATCCGTCCAGCGCGCGCCGTCGAGGGGGGCCTCCGGGGCGAACTTGTCGGCGGCCTCGGCCAGTCCGGGCGGGGCCAGCCGCAGCACCCCGTCGGCGGGGAAGCCGGGGCCGCGCAGCGCGAACTGCTCCCACAGACGCCAGCGGCCGAGGGACGGTACGCGGTCTTCGGTCATGGCAGGGCTCTCCTTGGCGAGCGCGGGGGACGGGCGGAGGGGCACGGCGCGGGCGGGTCGGGGCGGGACGAGGCGCGCGAGGGCGCGGCGGCGGGGCGGGAAGGGGTGCGGGCCGGCGCGGGGCGGGGCGGGGGCCGGTGCGCGGCGCGCGCCGGCCCCCGGCCCTCGTGCGGTCGCGTCGGGGCCGGGGACCGGTGGGGCGCACGGTGGAGGGGGCAGCGGGTGCCGTGGAGGTCAGGGGCGGCCGTAGTCGGCGTCGACGACCTCGGCCAGGTCCCGCGGTGTGGGGTAGGCGAAGACCAGGGACACCGGCACCTCCGCGCCGAGGACCTCCTCGAGCCGGCCGGTGATCTGGAAGGCGGTGAGCGAGTCGCCGCCCGCTTCGTAGAAGTCGGTGTCCGCGGTCAGGTCGGGCAGGCCGAGCACGTCGCGGAAGATCCCGACGAGCAGGTCGGCGGTGCGGGTGGCGGTCGCGGTGTTCTCGGTCATGACGTGTGCTCCTCGATGGTGGTGGCGGTGGGTGCTTCCACGGCTCTTTCCGTGGGTGTCGCGGTGCGTGGGCGGAGAAGGGCGTGCAGGCGGGCGGGGGTGTTGCCGCCGGAGACGACCACCACGGCCCGTTCGCGGCGGCCGGCGCGCAGGGCTCCGGCCAGGGCGACGGCTCCGCTGGGTTCGGCGTCGACGCCGAGGCCGTGCAGCAGGGCGGCGGCGGCGAGGATCTCGGCGTCGCCGACGGCCATCAGGTCGTCGACGCGGTCACGGATGATCGGGTAGGGGACGCGTCCCGGCCGCTGGCCGCGCAGGCCGTCGGCGACGGTGGCGCAGGGCGGCAGCTGGACCGGGTGCCCCTCGGCCAGGGAGCGGGCGTAGCGGGGCGTCAGGGACGGTTCGACGCCGACCACCCGGACCGGGTGGTCCGCGGCGGCGAGGCAGACGCCGGCGAGGAGTCCGCCGCCGCCGGCCGGGACGTAGACCGTCTCGGTGTCGGGGGCGTCGGCGAGCAGTTCGGTGCCGGCCGTGCCCTGCCCGGCCACCACCAGGGGGTGGTCCGAGGAGGGCACGAGGGTGGCTCCGGTCTCCTCCGCGAGCCGGCCGGCCCGCTCCTCCCGCTCGGCCACTCCCCCGCCCACCTGGACCGTCTCGGCGCCGAGCGCGCGGATGACGGCGGCCTTGGCGGGAGTCGCGCCCGCCGCGAGGACGACGGTCAGGCGGATGCCGAGGGAGCGGGCGAGCCAGGCGAGGGCGATGCCGTGGTTGCCGGACGAACCGGTGACGACCCGGTCGGCGTCCAGCGCCAGGACGGCGTTGGCGGCTCCGCGCATCTTGAACGAGTGGCCGGTCTGCCGGTGTTCGGCCTTCAGCAGCAGGTCCGGTCCGTGCGCCGCCGTCACCGGGCCGCGCAGCAGGGGCGTGCGCAGGACGTAGGGGGCGATGCGGACGGCCGCCGCGGCGACGTCGGCAGGTCCCGGCAGAGTACCGGCCTCGGCCGGCCGCAGGCGGGTGGCGGTCACGGGGCGCTCCCCACGACCAGCCGGCGGCGGTCCGCCTTGCCGCCCCGGGTGGTGGGCAGCGCGTCGTGGCGCTGGAACCGGCGGGGCATCAGGTGCGGCGGCAGGGAGCGGGCCAGGTGGGTGCGGAGCTCCGCGTCGGTGGTGCCGGTCAGGTCGCCCGTGACGTGGGCGGCCAGATGGACCCGCCCCCGGTCGTCGGTGTGTGCGGTGACCGCGGCGCCGCCGACGCGCGGGTGGGACAGCAGGGCGCCCTCGATCTCGGCGGGGTCGACCCGGTGGCCCCGGATCTTGACCTGCCGGTCGGTGCGGCCGGCGTAGGTCAGGCCCTGCGGGCCCCACCGGCCGAGGTCACCGGTGCGGTAGAGGCGGGCGCCGGGCGGGCCGAAGGGGTCGGGCAGGAAGCACTCGGCGGTGCGGGCCGGGCACCCGCCGTAGCCTCGCGCCACGCCCGCGCCGCCGATGTACACCTCGCCCACGCCGCCGTCGGGGACCGGCGCGAGACCGGCGTCGAGCACCCGGACGACCGTGCCCGCCCGGGGTGTGCCCACCACGTCGGTGGCCGTGTCGGGCTCGGCCGGGACGACGTGGCGGGTGGTGGTCATGGTGCACTCGGTCGGGCCGTACTGGTTGACGAGCGTGCCCGGTACCGTCCGCCGTCCGCCGGCGGTGAGGAACGGGCGCAGGGACTCGCCGCTGGAGGCGACCAGGGTGACGTCGGCCAGCGGGTCGGCCGGGTCCGACTGTCCGGCCAGGTGCGCCAGGAAGGACGGGGTGACGCTGAGCAGCGCGGTCACCCGGTGTTCGCGCACGGTCCGGGCGAAGTCGGCGGGGCGCAGCAGCCGGGCGCGCTCCACGATCACCAGCCGGGCTCCGGCCAGCAACGGGGCGAAGGTGTCCCGGATCGAGGCGTCGTAACCGAGCGGCGCGGTCTGCAGGGCCACGGTGTCCGGGCCGAGGCGGAAGGCGCGCGCGGTGTCGCGCAGGTAGGCGTCGAGGGCGTGGTGTTCGACCAGGACCGGGCTGGGTTCGCCGGTGCTGCCGGAGGTGTGGCTGACGTAGGCCAGGGCCTGCGGGTCGACGGGCGGGGGCGGCGTCGCGGGTCCGTCCGGCCCGGTGGCGGGTCCGGCGGCCGGACGGTCCAGCAGGATCGTGGGCACGTCCAGGTCGAGTGCGCGGGCGTGCGCGGAGGTGGTCAGCAGCAGGCGGGCGCCCGCCCCGTGGACGAAGGCCGCCAGCCGGTCGCGGGGCTGGGCCACGTCCAGGGTGAGGAAGGCGGCTCCGCAGCGCATGACCGCGGCCATCGCGGCCACCGCGTCGGCGCCGTGCTCGACGGCGACGGCGCACACCGTCTCCGGTCCGGCGCCGTGGGCCCGCAGCAGCGGGGCCAGTTCGTCGGCGCGCGCGGCCAGCCGGCCGTACGTGATCTCACCGGCGGGGGTGTCCAGCGCGATCCGCTCCGGGTGGCGGACGGCGTGCGCGGCGAGGTCGTCGGCGACGGTGCGCATCACGCCTCCTCCCTGCCGGTGACGGTCCGGTCGACGGCCACGAAGCGGAGTTCGGAGGTGTAGCGGTGGCCGTCGTCGTCGGTGAGCCAGGACTGCTCGGGGGTGGGCAGCATCTCGCTGACCTTCAGGCGGGCCCCGGAGTCCTTGCGGGCGAGCCGGCGGGCGGCCTTGGCGAGGATGGTGACGTACACGGGGCTGTCGAAGTCGACGTAGAACGGGCGGGGTTCGGTCGGGGAGACGACGAAGACGAAGCGGGGCAGGTCGTGGCGGCGCTGCCAGTGCCGGGCCCGCACGAACCGGGCGGCCTCGCTCTTCTCGTCGGCGAAGTCGACTTCCGAGACGGGCAGCTGCCAGGTCTCACGGGCCACGGTCATGCGGTCGACGGTGATGCGCGGGGTGTGCGCGCCCTCGGGGCGGAGGGTGAAGCGGTCCATGACGCGCTGGGTGAGGGTGTTGGCGTAGGCGTCGAGGACGTCGTGGGCGCTGCCGTCGGGCAGTACGGCGGTCAGCCGGCCGTCCCGGTCCTCGACGCGGACGTCGGCGCTCGGCACCGAGTTCGGACGGTGCGGGTCGCCGGTCTGGTCGACCAGGGTCACGTAGTGGTCCTCGGGCCGGTCCAGGGAGGGCCGGCTGCGGGTGGACCAGCGCAGGGGCAGTTCCTTGGGCAGCGTGGGCAGCAGGCGTGGGCCGGGGAAGTCGCGGCCGGTCTCGGCGATCAGCCGGTCCCGCTCGGGGTGCTGGTGGACGAAGAGGGAGGCGCCCATGGTGTTCAGCGCGCAGTGCATCTCGCCGAGGACGAGGTCGACGTCGCCGCGGGCGAGGGCGTCCGCGTCCTCGGCGACGACCAGGAGGTCGGGGCTGACGTAGCGGGCGAGGGACCAGCCGTCGCCGGGCTCACCGAACTCCCGGCGCACCCGGTCGGCCAGCTCCCCCGTGGTCAGGCGGACGCGGCGGGCGCCGGGCGGGAGGTCGAGGATCCGGGCCCACCTGGCGCGCAGTTCGGCCTGGACGGTGTCGATCAGGTCGCCGGCGTCCGGGTGCGGGGAGGGCAGGGTATTCATCCACAGGGTGGCGAGGTCGACGGGTGCGCCGCCGGCGCTCAGGCGGTCGTGGACGGTGCGCAGCCGGGTGCGGATGGCGTCGGCGAAGCGGTTCGTCATCCAGCGGGCGGCCGTCAGACACAGTTGGAGGGGCTCCAGCCCGGCCAGCAGGGCGGGTCCGGCCGTGGCGGTGGCCGACCGCCGGGCGTCGGAGTACACCAGTCCCCGGCAGGGGGCGGTGCGCGCGCCCTTGGCGCGCTGGGCCTCGCTGTCGGTGAGGGCGGCGAAGTCGGCCTCCAGGGCGCCGATCGCGGTGGTCAGCGCGGTGGCGTCGGTCCCCGCGTCGCGTACGGCGTCGCGGCCCCGCTCCAGCACGGCGAGCTTCGCCAGCGCCCGGTCGCGGACGGCCTCGTCGGGTACGCGCTCCAGGATGTGGCGCAGGGCCCGGTCGGGGTGGGTGGCCGCGGGCACCTCCAGACGCCACTGCACCCAGCGCCGGCCGGCCAGTTCGCGCACGACGCCGGCGACGTCGGCGGTCTCCAGGCCCAGCTCGGCGGCGACGGCGGCCAGGTGCCGGGTGCCGTCGCAGCGCAGCAGCACGGCCTGCTGGAGCTCCCCGACGGGCTGGGCGGGCCGTCCCGGGATGCGTACCGTGCCGTCCTGGCAGCGGACGAAGGACATCCGGCGCGGCGGGATCCACCCCATCAGTTCGGTGTCCTCGGCGAGCACCTTGGCCAGGGCGTCGATGGCCCAGCCGGAGAAGTAGACCTCCTGCGCGGCGAGGAAGCCCCGGCCGGCGTCCACGGTGACGGCGTGCGGCGCCGACAGGTCCCAGCGGCCCCAGCCGACGGGGCCGAAGAAGCCGATGGTGTCGTTCTTCACGCAGAACCGCTGCCAGTAGTGGGCGACCAGTTCCTCGCGCTGGCGGGGCATGCTGCTGCGGCTGTCCACGCCCGGCGTCCAGCGCAGGAACGGGGCGATACCGGTGCGCAGGACGGCGGGGTTCTGCCAGGCGAGAGCCGCCTGGAAACGGGGCTCTGCGGCGACTCGCTGGAGGTGGCGGGCGGTGTCCACGGCGGCCGCCGACAGCTCCTCGGTGAAGGCCTGCCACTCGGGTCCGGCCGGATCGGTGCCGGGGCCGAACTTGTCGGCGGCCTCGGCCAGTCCGGGCGGGGCCAGCCGCAGCACCCCGTCGGCGGGAAAGCCGGGGCCGCGCAGCGCGAACTCCTCCCAGAGCCGCCAGCCTCCGCCCGGCAGCAGGACCGGTGCGTGCTCGTCCGACATCACGTGCTCCTTCCGGAAGGGGGTGCGCGGGGAGGCCGCTCGGCGCTCGGCCGGGCCGTGGCCGCCGCCGGGATGCCCGGCTCCCCGGGCGGACAGCACCGTCCCGCGCCGGGGCGGCAGGGCACCAGAGAAGATCCGGCAGCAACGCGCGCCGCGGGCTCGGCGCGTTCGTCCCTGCCCCGGTAGGAGGGCCGCCCGGCACGCTGTCGGCGTCGGCCCCGACCTGCGGCCGGCCCATCACCTGCGGGAGGTTCACCGTGACGCAACCCCACTCCGCGACCGGTCCGGGTGCCGAGGAGGCCCGCCCGGGCTCCGGGGAACCGGGCACCGACGAGGTGTATCTCGTGGTGCGCAACGACGAGGAGCAGTACTCGATCTGGCGGGCGGACCGCGAAGTGCCCGCCGGCTGGCATCCGGAGGGCCGGCGGGGCAGTCGGCAGGAGTGCCTGGACCACATCGGCGTGATCTGGACGGACATGCGTCCGCTCAGCCTGCGCCGTCGGCTGGCCGGGGCAGATGTCTGAGCCACCGGCGGGCCGGCTGCTGGACCCGCCGGCACACGCCCCACCGCCGGCGCCGTCCGGGCTGCCGGGCCCGGCCGTGCTGGACCTGTCCGGGCTGCGGCACCGGACGCGGGCGCCGGGCCCGCGTGTGCTGAGGGGGCCGCTGGAGCTGTACCTGGCCCACGTCGGTGCCCTGGACGAGCGGGCACTGCGGGATGCCCGGGAGCTGCTGGACGCGGAGGAACGGGACCGGGCCCGCGCGTTCCTCCGCGACCGCGACCGGGACGCGTACGTGGTCGCGCACGCGGCCCTGCGCGACGTGCTGAGCGCCCTGCTCGGCGTGCCCGCCGACGCGCTGCCGCTGACGCGGGAGCCGTGCGCGGGCTGCGGCGGGCCGCACGGGCGGCCGGCTCTGCGCATGCCGGGCGTGCACTTCTCGCTGTCCCACAGCGGGGATCTGGTGATGGTGGCACTCGCCCCCGCACCGGTCGGTGTCGACGTGGAGGGGCTGGCCACCGCGCGTGCGGTGCTCGGCGCGCAGTCGGCGCTGCACCCGGCGGAGGCAGACGAGCTGGCGCTGCTGCCCGCACACGAGCGTCCGGTCGCGTTCACCCGGGCCTGGGTGCGCAAGGAGGCCTACCTCAAGGGTCTGGGCACGGGTCTGGTGCGCGATCCGGCGCTGGACTACGTGGGCACCGGGCCGCTGCCGACCGCCCCGGCACCGGGGTGGACCGTACGGGACGTCCTGGTCCCGGCGGGGTACGCGGCGGCGGTGGCCCTGCGGACGCCCTGACGGCGTACGCGCGAACACGGCGGGGGCCGCCCGGTGGGCGGTCCCCGCCGCGGCGTTGCGGCGTACGTGCCCGGTCCTGCGCCGTTCACGTGGGCAAGGAACCCGACGCCTTCACCAATAACCCACAAGCGCACAGCAGTTGGCGCGCTACGATCACCGGCGTGAGCGCTCCGGAACCGACCATCGTCGCCACCTCCGGAGGTCATCGCGTGGGCACACGCACCCGGGTCCTGTTCCACTCTCTGGTCCACCACGCGGTCGATCTCTCCGGTGTGCACGGCCGACGCCCCCGAGTCCTGTACCTGGGCACGGCGGTGGGCGACGCCGAGCACGTCACGGCGCGGGTGGGCGAGGCCGCCCGGGTGGCGGGCTTCGACCTCACCCCGCTCCAGCTCTTCCCGATGCCGAGCGTGGACGACGTCGAGGGCACGGTGCTCGACCACGACGTGGTCTGGGTGATGGGCGGCTCGGTGGCCAACCTGCTCGCCGTGTGGCGGGTGCACGGGCTGGACGGGGTACTGCGGCGCGCGTGGCGCTCCGGGGTGGTGCTCGCCGGAGTGAGCGCGGGTTCCATCTGCTGGTTCCAGGGCGGCACCACGGATTCCTTCGGTCCCGAACTGCGCCCGGTCACCGACGGGCTGGGCCTGCTGCCGTACGGCAACGGGGTGCACTACGACAGCGACGCGGGCCGGCGTCCGCTGATCCACCGGCTGGTGGCCCAGGGCGTCTTCCCGACGGCGCACTGCACCGACGACGGTGTGGGTCTGGTCTACCGGGGCACCGAGCTGGTCGAGGCGGTGGCGGAGGAGCCGGGCAAGGCCGCCTACGTGGTGCGCCGGGACGGCGAGCGGGCCGTGGAGGAGCGGATGGAGCCGCGGTTGCTGCCCACGCCCCCCGGCTGACCGGCCGGACGGACGACCGCTCGGAGGTGCCCGGCGACCGCGCGGGGCGACGCGGGCGACCGTCGCGGCCCCCTGACCGCGGCTCCCGACCCGCCCCCGCGTCCGTCCCCGTGTCGCCCGCTCCGCCGCCTCAGACCAGGCCGTGACGTACCGCGTGGGCGACCGCGTGGGCCCGGTTGCGGGCCTGCAACCGGGCCATGATCTCGTAGATGACGTTCTTGACGGTGTGTTCGGAGCAGCGCAGCAGCAGGGCGATGTCCGCGTTGCCGTGGCCCTCGGCCATGAGGCGCAGCACCGACGTCTGCCGGGCGGTCAGGACGGGCCGGCCGCCGTCGTCGGCCGGATCACCGGGGCCCGGACCGCCGGCCAGCAGGTGGGAGAGGTCCGGGTAGGGGATGCTCGGGTGCGGATGGGCCGCGCGGCGCACCGCCGCCGCCAGACTCTCCCCGGTGAGGTCGGCGGCCCGCAGGACGACCGCCCCGGCCCGCAGCGCGAGCCGCAGTCCCGTGCGGCCGACGGTGTCGCACACCAGGACCAGCGGGCCCGCGCCGTGCCGGCCGCGCAGGGCCTGTGCGGCGTCGGCGGCGGCCACCACGGTGACGGCCCCGGGCCCGCCGTGCTCCGCGGCGTGGGCCAGGCCGGCGCGGCGGGCCGTTGCGCGGACCCGGTCGGCGCCCCGCGAGGGAGGGATACGAAGGGTGGGGAGCACGCCGGCCGCGGCAGCGGACGCCATGGGGGCGGCGGGCGCGGGCGCGGCGGTCAGGGTCGCGGTCACAGCAGTCCCGCCCGGAGCGCGTAGGCGACCGCATGGGCGCGGTTGCGCAGCCGGAACCGCTGGGTGATGTCGTGCACCACGGTGGTCACGGTGCGCGGCGAGTAGGCGAGCCGCTGGGCGATCTCGGCCGTCTCGTGGCCGTCGGCGACCAGCCGCAGCACCGAGCGTTCCCTGTCGGACAGCATGCCGTCGGTCCAGCCGCCGGTGCCGTGCCGGGTGTCCGACGGGCGGTCCAGGAGCTGTTCGAGCAGACCGGGCGGCAGGGTGCAGTCGTCCCGGGCGGCGGCCAGCACCGCGTGGGCGAGGCGCGGGGCGTCGGCGTCCCGGCGCACCAGCAGGCCGCGGGCACCGGCGGCCAGGGTGTGCAGGGCGTCGCCGGAGGCGAGGACACCGGCCACCAGCACGACGGCGGGACCGTGCCTCAGGGCGCGGGTGGCGCGCACCATGTCCAGCTCGCCCGGGCCGAGACGGTCGACGGTGAGGACGGCGACCCGGGCCTCGGCGGGCTCGCACACGGTCAGTTCCGGGCAGGCGAGCAGGGTCGCACGCGTGCCGGCCTCCAGTACCGGATCTAGGGCGACCACGCCGACGGATACGGGTGCTCCCATCTGCTGCTCCTAGGAAGTCGGTCCGCCCGGCGCGGGCACTCCGGGCGGTGTGCGGTGGGGACTGCGCACCACAGTGCCGGGGCGGGGACGCGGCGGCATCGGTAACCGGCCCCCACCTTTCCCCCGGGCGGGGCGGCCCCGTCGGCCCGGGACCCCCCGGGGTCCTCCTTCCGGCCCTGCCCACGGGGGCCGTCGGCCGGTCCGCGCGGCGGCGTGATCAGCGGGCCGGGGCTCCGGGGAGCGGGAAAGAAGCGGCCGTGGGGCCGGTGCCCCGGGGGAGGGGCGCGCACGAGGGGCCGCGCATGCGCCGACGGGCGGGCACAAGGGCCGAACGCGCAGCATCACGTTTCCGTCCGGCGCTCCGTCCCCCATCCGGGCGGTGCCGGTGGTCCCGCCTCCGAGCTGCGGGTTTACCCCTCGAGGGGTGGCGCCGGGCGGGGCGGCCCGCCGGAGCGGGGCGGGGGCCTCGCAGAATATGGGGGCCGCCTACCCATGTGGGGGTCACAGGGGGTCTGCGACCTTCTTTCTCGTGACTGAGACCGCCAGCCTCCCGACGTCCCGGAGCACCGGCCTTCCGCCCTCGTGGTGGGCACCGGCGCTGTCCCTCGCGGAACGACTCGCCGCCCCCGGCCTTCCCGGGGCGCCCGCCGGAGCCACCGCCGGACCCGCCCCCTGGGCCGCCGGGGACGCCGAGGGCTTCGCCCTGCGGCTGGCCGGTCTGGGCGTGGACGGTGCCACGGCCGCGGCACTGGCCGCGGAGCCCGCGGCGCGGCTGGCCGCCCGTGCCCCGAAGCCCGACTGGGCGCGGTACGCCGAGGCGGTCCTGGACCAGGCCGCGGCGGCGCCGGTGGACACGCTCGCCCCGGGCGAGGGACCCGATGTCTTCGCCCCGGTCGTCCAGCCGCTGGTCGGCACGGCCACCGCGCGGCTTTCCGGGCTGCTGCCCGCCTCCTCGGACGCCGAACCGGCCGTGTGGCGGGAGGCGTTCGCACGGCGGCTGACGCACCAGCTGGTCCGGCTGGCGGCACGGACCCTGGTCCGCGAACTCGACGCGGCGCGGCGCGCCGGGCGGCTGGCCGGGGCCGGCGCCCGCGAGCGGTTCGACGCCTTCACCGCCGCCGCAGCCACCCGGCAGGGCCTCGGGGCGCTGTTCGCCGCCTACCCGGTGCTGGCCCGGATGCTCGCGCGGACCGCCCTGGACGCGACGGCGGCCACAGCCGAACTGGCGGCCCGTTTCGCGGCCGACCGAAAGGACCTGGCCGCCGGACTCCTCGACGGACGCGCCCCGGGGCCGCTCGTCGGGGTGGACCTCGGCCGCGGTGACGCCCACCAGGGCAACCGGTCCGTCGCCGTCCTGCGCTTCGCCGGCGGCGACCGGCTGGTCTACAAGCCACGGCCGCTCGGCCAGCACGCGCTCCTCGACGACCTGGTGCACTGGCTGAACTCCAAGGTCCCCGGACTGGACCTGCGGACCCCGCGCAGCCTGCGCCGCGAGGCGTACGGCTGGCTCGAGTTCGTCGAGCACCGCTGGTGCCGGTCGGTGACCGAGACGGACGCGTTCTACCGGCGCCAGGGCGCGCTGCTGGCCCTGCTGTACGCGGTGGACGGCGCCGACATGCACTACGAGAACGTCATCGCCTGTGGCGACCAGCCGGTTCTGGTGGACGCCGAGACGCTGCTGCACACCGGGCTCGCGCAGTCCACGACGGCGGGCGCCGACCCGGCGGCGGACGCGCTGCACGCCTCCGTGCACCGCACCTGCCTGCTGCCGCACCTGCTGATCGGCGAGCACGGGGCCCTCGACATCTCCGCGCTCGGCCGGTCCGCCGACGGCACCTACCCGAGCGAGGGCCTGCACTGGCGGGACAGCGGTCTGGACACCATGCGGGCCGTACGCGCCCCGCTCCTCAGTCCCGCGGCGCACAACCAGCCGCTGCCCGCCGGCCGCCTCCTGGAGGGCGCCGACCACCGGGCGGCCCTGCTGGAGGGGTTCCGCGCCGCGTACGCGGCGCTCGCCGCGCACGGCCGTGAACTGCTCGGCGACGACGGCCCGCTGGTGGCCGGTGCCGACCGTCCCGCCCGGCTCATCGTCCGCTCCACCCGCCTGTACGCGACGCTGCTGGAGGAGTCGGCCCACCCGTCGCTGCTCGGCGACGCGCTCGCCCGGGAGGGCGTGTTCGCGGTGCTGTGGACCGAGTCCGGGCACGACGGGACCCGGCGGCGGCTGATCGAGCACGAGACGGCGGCGCTGTGGCGCGGTGACGTGCCGCTCTTCACCCATCGGCCGTCGGGGACCGCGGTCCGGGCCGACGACGGCACGTGGCTGCCGGATGTGCTGCCGGTGGCGGGCGTGGCCGCGGTGCGGGAGAAGATCGCCCGGATGGACGAGGTCGACTGCCACGACCAGGAGTGGATCATCACGGCCACGCTCGCCGCCCGGGGCGCGGGCTCCCCGCTGGACCGGCCCAGGTCCGAACTGGTGGTGGAGCCGGTGCCCGCCGTCGCGCCCGACGCGTCCCGGCTGCTCGCCGCCGCGTGCGGGATCGCCGACGAGATCGCCGCCCGCGCGGTGCGCGAGGGCGGGCGGACCAACTGGCTCGGTCTGGAGCGGGTGTCCGGGCCGCACTGGGCGGTGCTGCCGATGGGTGCCGGACTCGCGCAGGGCTACTGCGGAGTGGCGCTGTTCCTGGCGCACACCGACGCACTGGCCAAGGCGGGCCGGTACGCCGCACTCGCCCGGGAGGCCGTCCGCCCCCTGCCCGTCCTGCTGAAGGCGCTGGCGGACGAGCCCGAGCTGAGCGCGGCGGCGGGACCCGGCGCGTACGACGGTCTCGGCGGCGTCGTGTACGCGGTGCTGCGTCTGTCGGCACTGCTCGGCCCGGACGTCGCGAAGTGCCTGCCGAACGCGCTCACCGCTCTCGGCCACTCCGCGTCCGCGTGCTCCGAGCCCGGATTCGCCGGCGGTACGGCGGGAGCCCTGACCGCCGTGGTCGCGGTGCACGAGGCGACCGGCGATCCGGCGGCGCTGAGGCTGGCGGACGCTCTGGCGGACCGGCTGCTCGGTGCGGTGACCGGGGAGGCCACCGGCGCCGAGGGCGCCGTGCCGCCCGGTGCGGACCGGTGTGCCGCCGCCGCGGACGGCCTTCCGGCCGGTTTCGCCGACGGTGCCGCGGGCATCGCCTGGGCCCTGCTGCGGTACGCCGCCCGCCGCCCCGGGGATGCCGCCGGGCACACGGCCGCCGCCCGGACGCTGCTGGAGGCCGCGCTGCGCGGCGCCGGGGCGGCGCCCGCGGACGTGTCCTGGTCCGGCGGACTCGCCGGTGCGGCGGCCGTCGCCGCCCACCTGTCCCCCGCCCCCTCCGTGTCCCCGGCCCCGGCCCGGCCCGCGGACGCCGGGGTCCGTCCCGACCTCAGCCTCGGGCGGGGCACGCTCGGCACGCTGGAAGCCCTGGCCGTACGCGCCGGGAGGGGTGACTCGGCCGCCGCCGGGACGCTCGCCCGGTGCGCGGGCCGGGCCCTCGCCCTCGTCGAGGCGCAGAGCCACCGCTGTGCCACCCCCGACCACGTTCCCTCCCCCGGGCTGCTCGACGGGCTGTCCGGCATCGGCTACGGGCTGCTCCGTCTGGCCCACCCCGGCACCGTCCCGTCCGTCCTGCTCCTGGCCCACCCCGACCACTGACCGGTAAGGCACCCGCGCTCCTCGGCCCCATGGCATCTCCGCCTCCGCCCCGTACCCGCCGTACGGAAAACAGAAGGGGAAGACCTTTCATGGATCAGCACCTCGCCACCACCGCCGCCGACTCCGCCCAGCACACCGCCGACGAGCAGGACGCGGCGGGCGGGATCACGCTCACCGGCCGCAACCGGGCCTGCGCCCGCGCCCGTGTCCTGGCCGGGATGGTGCTGACCAGCGGCATCGTCGTCACGCTGAGCACCCTGGACACCTCGGTCTCCGCGCCGAGCTGACCCCGCGCGGTTGTCACGTCGGGTGAGGGCGCGGGACCGCCGGGCGGTCCCGCGCCGCGGCGCGTCCGGCGGTTCTCCGTCGGGGTCGCGATCTGCCCCGGGCCCCGGCTTGCCGATTATCATCTGCGTCCATGCGTTCCCATGCGCCTTTCCTCGTCGGGCGGGACCCCCAACTCACCTTGCTCGAAAGTGCCATGGCCCAGGCGAGACAGGGGCGCGGCGGCGTCGTCTTCCTGATCGGCGAGGCCGGGGTGGGCAAGTCGCGGCTCGCGGCACAGGCCGTGGGCGGTGCGCTGGGCTCCGGTATGCGGGTACTGCGCGGCCGCAGCAGCACCACGGGGCCCGCCGTGCCGTTCCGGCCGCTCACCGAGGCGCTGATGTCGCTGTTCCGCAGCGGCGAGCCCCTCGACGACCTGGCCCTCGGTCCCTACCGGCCGGTCCTCGGGCGGCTGATACCCGACTGGGACACCGGGGAGCGCGAGAGCAGTTCCATGGTGATCCTGGGCGAGGCGGTGCTGCGTCTGCTGCTGGCCGCCGGGCGCGGGCAGGGCCAGTTGCTGCTGCTGGAGGACCTGCACGACGCCGACCCCGAGACGCTCGGCGTCCTCGAGTACCTGGTGGACAACCTGGAGTACACACCGGTCCTGCTGCTGGCCACCGTGCGGACCGATTTCAGCGACGCCCTGGACCTGGCGCAGTCCGCCCGCCGCCGGGGCGTCGCGACCCTGGCCGAACTGCCGCCGCTGACCCGGCCCCAGGTGGACGAGATGACGGCGGCGCAGCTGGGGGCCGGCGGTCCGGGGGACGTGCCGGCGGCGGTGCTGGAGCGCCTGTGGGAGGACAGCGCGGGCAGTCCGTACCTGGTCGAGGAACTGCTCCAGTCCATGATCGGGGCCGGGACGCTGGTGCAGGGCACCGACGGCTGGCGGGCGGTCGGCGATCTGCGCCGTGACGTTTCCTCGACGCTGGCCCGGGGCATCCTGCGGCGCATCGACCGGCTCGGCACGCAGGGTCTGACCCTGCTGTCGGCCGCCGCCGTCCTGGGCCGCCGCTTCCCCCTCACCGTGCTCCAGCGCATGACCGGTGTCGACGACCGGGCGCTGCTCGGCCATCTGCACGCGGGTGTCGCCGCCCGGCTGGTCGTCCCCGACGAGCCCGCTCCCGACTGGTACTCCTTCCGCCACTCCCCCACCGTCGAGGCCCTGTTCACACAGATGACGCCGGGTCAGCGGGCGGACCTGGCCCGGCGGGGGGCACGGGCCGTCGAGGAGCTCCATCCGGGTCTCGGAGGCGACTGGTGCGCGCTGGCGGCCGGGCTGCGCTGCGAGGCCGGGGACCGTGTGGAGGCGGGGCTGCTGTACGCGGACGCCGGCGGGCGGGCCCTGGCGGCGGGCGCCCTGGGCTCCGCCGTGACGCTGCTCAGCCGGGCCGAGGGCCTGCTGGCCGATGCCGGCGATCCGCAGGCGCGGGCCTCGGTACTGGAGAACCTGCTGCCCGCGCTCGCGGAGGCCGGTGACTTCGCCCGCGCCCTCGACCTGGCCGAGGACCTGCACGCACTGGGCGGCGCCGGACTGAGCGCCGTACGGCTGGCCACGCTGCACGCCCGGCTGGCCAAGGTGGCCCACACGGCGGGGCGGTGGAGCGACGGCAACCGGCAGATCGACCGGGCACGCGAGGTGCTGGCGACGGCCCCGGACGAGGCGACGGAGGCGTCCGTCGACGTCACGGCCGCCTACCTCGCCCTGGACACGCCGGGGTCGGACCGCACCCAGCACGCGGAGAAGCTGGCCCGGTCGGCGGCCGACACCGCCGAGCGCCACGGCCTGCCCGTGGTCGCCTGCCAGGCCCGGGAACTGCTCGCCACCGTCGCCCGCGAGCGGGACCCGGAGGAGTCCGCGGCGATGCTCCAGCAGGCCCTGGCGACGGCGGAGCGGCACCGGCTGCCCCTGCAGCGCATGTACGCGGCCACCCGCATGGGCGGCAACACCTGGCTCGCCGAGGGCGACACCTCCGGTCTGCTGGCGGCCCGCGAGGAGGCACTGCGGCTCGGCTCGGTGAGCATCGTGCACACGGTGGACGGCATCCTCATCCTGGACGCGGTGCTGCGCGGCGACCACGAGAGCGCGCGGTCGGCGGCGGACGACTGCCTGGCCGTGGTGCGGCGGCTGCGCCTGGCACCCGCCGTGCGGTACGTCCTGATGGCGCGGGCCGCCCTGGAGGCGCACCGCGCGGACCGGGCGGCGATGGAGACGGCCCTGGCGGCGTTCACCGAGTGGGACGGCGCCGGTTCGCAGGAGGAGCCGCTGAGTCTCGGCCTGGCCCGCGCCTTCTGCGCGCTGCTGGAGGAGGACCGCGACCTGGCGCGCGCGGAGCTGCGGTCGGTGCAGGAACTGGAGGCGGGCAACCCCTCCACCTACCACCTCGGCGGCACCCACGGCCTGGTGCTGCTGCTGGACGTGCTCGCCGGTGACGCGGGGCGGGCGCGGCACGAGGAGGTCACCGGCACCGCGATGGCCCGGATGCGCTGGAACCGCCAGTTCGTGCTGCTCGCCGACGCCGTGCTGCTGGGCCGGGAGGGCGCGGGGCCGCGCGCCGCGGCGGCGGTGGAGTCGGCACTGGAGGTGGCGCGGCCCTATCCGCTCGCCCGGCATCTGGGGCTGCGGCTGGTCGCGGACGCGGGGCACCGGGACGGCTGGGGCGATCCGGTGGGCTGGCTGCGGCGGGCCGAGCACTACTTCCACGAGCGGGACGTCGCGGCCGTCACCGGCGCCTGCCGGGCGGGGCTGCGCAGGCTCGGCGCCCCGGTGCACCAGCATCGCTCCGGCACCAGCCAGATCCCGGAGAAACTGCGCGCGCAGGGCGTGACCGTCCGGGAGTTCGACGTGTTCCGGCTGCTCGCGGAGCGGCTCAGCAACAAGGACATCGCCGACCGTCTGTTCATCTCGCCCCGCACGGCGGAGAAGCACATCGCGAGCCTCATCGCCAAGACGGGGTCGGCCAACCGCGCGGACCTGTGCGCGCGGTCGGCCGCCTTCCGGGGGTAGGGCGCGTCGGCTACCGCATCTCGCGCACCGCCCTGGACCCCAGCACCGCCAGGCCCGTCGCGGCGAGCACCAGGGCCACCACCCCGAACAGGGCGAACGTGTCCTCCCCGGCCAGTGCCCCGCACAGGATCAGCGACAGCGGGGCCACGGCGTAACCGAGGACCATGTCGACGGAGACGACGCGGCTGAGCACCTCCTGGGGGATGTTGCGCTGGATCCAGCTCAGTCCGAACACGCCCTGGAAGCCGATGGCGAAGCCCATCGCGAGGACGGTCGCCACGACGACCGGAGTGCTGTGCACCAGGCCCAGGACGGCCATCCCCGCGCCGAGCCAGCCCGCCAGCGCGGCCACCAGCAGACCGACCCTGGGCCGCCCGCCGACGGCGCCTCCGACGAGGGTGCCGAGCACGGCTCCCCCGGCGAGGGAGCCGTTGAGCACGCCGAGCGTGGCCGAGCCGCCGCGCAGCACCTGGTCGGCCAGGGTCGCGAAGCCGACCGTGAAGGGCCCCGCGTAGCAGAAGTTGACGGCGGTGTCGAGGGCGACGACGGTCCGCAGCCGCGGGTCGCGCGCGGTGTAGGTGACGCCCTCGCGGATACGGGCGGTGAGGGACGCCCGTTCCCTCACCGCGTCGGCGGGGGTTTCGCGGGCCGCCGCGGGACGGGTGCGGACGCGCGCCACGCACAGACCGCACAGGGCGAAGCAGACCGCGTCGACGAGGAAGGCGATCGGCGCCCGGGTCAGGGCGATGACCAGGCCGCCGACGGCCGGGCCGACGACGGCGGCGGTCCGCGCGCCGACCCCCATCAGCGCGTTGGCCGGAGTGAGCAGTTCGTCGTCCACGACCGAGGGCAGGATGGAGACGCGCGCCGGCTGGAAGAAGGCGTCGACGGTGCCGAAGGCGGCGGCCGCGGCGCACAGCATCCACACCGTCAGGTGTCCGCTCAGTCCGGCGGATCCGACGGCCGCCATCAGCACCGCCCGCGTCCAGCTGGACGCGACCATCAGGGCGCGCGGCGACCAGGAGTCGCTGAGGCTGCCGCCCACCAGGGTGAACAGGGCCCGGGGTACGGCCTGGAAGGCCAGGACGTAGCCGAGGGTGAGGGTGGATCCGGTCAGGCCGAGGGTGATCCAGGAGAACGCGACGACGCTGAAGCCGTCTCCGAGCAGGGACAGCGACTGCCCCGTCCACAGGAGGCGGAAGGAACGGTGCCGGGCGGGCGCCCACAGCCGCGGACCGGCGCCGGTGAGGGTGGTGGCCATGGTGTGCCTTTCGTCGGACCGGGCTCCGGTCAGTAGTGCACGGGCAGGGCGGTGAGGCCGCGGTTGAGCAGGGAGGGCTGCCAGGCCAGGCCCCCGGGGTCGGCGAGGGCGAGGCCGGGGTGGTCGCACACGAGCGTCCGTACGACGGTCACGGCCACCAGCCGGGCCAGGGCGGCGCCGATGCAGAAGTGGGCGCCGAAGCCGAAGCCGAGGTGGGTGGCGCCGGAGCGGCGGACGTCGAACCGGCCGGGGTCGGGGAAGCGGGCCGGGTCGCGGTTGGCGGCGGCGGTCACGAGGAAGATCCGGTCCCCGGCCCGCAGGGTGCGGCCGTCGAGGTCGAGGTCGCGGGCGGCGGTGCGGATGGACATCTTCGACGGGCCGTCCAGCCGCAGGGTCTCCTCCACCGCCCCCTGGGCCAGTTCGGGCTCCGCCCGGACGGCGGCCAGCTGGTCGGGGCGGGTGAGCAGGGCCAGGACGGTGTTGGCGATGAGGTTGCTGGTGGTCTCCCCGCCGGCGAACGCCATCTGGGTGAGCATCCCGACGAACTCCTCCTCGCCGACCGAGTCGCCGATCCGGCCCTCCCCCAGCACCTGGCTGATCAGGTCGTGGCCCGGTTCGGCGCGGCGCCGGGCGACGAGGGCGCCGAGGTAGTCCTCCAGGCTCACCAGTGCCTGGAGGGAGGCCCGGTACTCGCTCTCCTCCTGGGCGGTGCCGAGGACGAGGTCGGCGACGCGGGTGTTCCAGTACCAGAAGGAGGGTCCGTCGGCGGGCGGGATGCCGAGCCAGCGGGCGAACACCAGGGCGGGCAGCGGCTTGGCGACGCCGGACATGAGGTCACCGGTGCCGCCGGGCACGGCCTTGCGGGCGAGGACGGCGCGGGTCGCCTTCTCGGTGAAGGCGCGGTAGCGGGCCACGGCTCGGGCGGCGAACGCCTCCTGGAAGACCCGGCGCAGCCTGCGGTGCTGGGGCGGGTCGTTGAAGACCATCCAGCGCGCGAGGATGCCGAAGGCCCGTTCGGCGTCCTCGCGGGCGCCCTGCGGGACGGCGTCCATCAGCGGCCGTACCCGGTCGGCGGAGACCGCGGGGTCGCGCAGGCAGTTCATCACCTGCTCGTAGCCGGTGACGAGCCAGGCGTGGTGCAGCGGGCTCCAGTGGACGGGGGCCTGCTCGCGCAGGGCGTCGAGGTGGTCGTAGGGGTCGGCGATCATGTCCGGGGAGAGCAGGTAGCGCTCGGCGAGGACGGGGGCGGGGGCGTGGGTGGTCATCGGGTCTCTCCCGTGGGGGTGCTCGTGGTGGTGCCGACGGCCCCGGTGGTGCCGGTGCGCTCGATGCCGGTGAGCAGGGCGGCGATGCCGTGCACCCGGGGCTCGGCCATCATCGACATGTGGTCGCCGTCGCTGATGTGCAGCGTGAGCCCGCCGCCGGCCACCTCGCGCCAGCGGGCGACGTAGGTGTCGTAGTCGACGTCCAGGCCGGGCATGGTGCGGCCGCGCGGCAGTCCGGCGGCCTCGCTGCCCACCACGAGGTGCACGTGTCCGGGACAGGGACGGACGTCGTAGGCGGCGAGGGCGGCGAGCAGTGAGTGCCACACCTCGATCGGGGCGCCTTCGACGAGGGCCGCCTCGGCCGGGCTCATGCCCGCTCCCAGCAGGGTGGCGGTGAGCTCGGCGGTGGCCCGGTCACGCTGCGGCGAGGGAGGCAGTGCGCGCAGCCGGTCCCGCTGGCGCAGCGCTTCGCGCAGGTCTTGGGTGACCCCGTCGAGGCGGGTGCGGGCGGCGGCGTTGGGCAGGTACGGCTCGATCAGGACCAGCGGTGCGACGGTGTGGCCGGCCCCGTGCAGCTGGGTGGCCATCTCCAGGGCGATGTTGGCGCCCATGGACCAGCCGAGCAGGGCGTGCGGCCCGGTGCCGCCGCGTTCGGTGATCTCGGCGACGTAGTTGGCGGCGATGCCCGTCACGGTGCTCGGATCAGTGCCGCCGAGCAGGCCGCGCGCCTGGAAGGCGTGCACGGGGCGGCCGGGCGGCAGGGCGCGGGAGAGCGGGACGAACCAGGCGGCGCTGCCGCCTGTGGGGTGCACGCACCACAGGGGTTCCCCGGCTCCTTCGCGAAGCCGCACCTCGGAGGTGACGGCGGCGGGCAGGCCCTCGCCGGCCGCCCGGACGGCGTGCTCGGCCAGCCGGGCGAGGGTGGGGTGTTCGATCAGGTCGCCGACGGAGACGGACAGGCCCCGCGCGGCGGCCATGAGGGAGACGCGGACGGTGGACAGGGAGCTGCCGCCGACGCGGAAGAAGTCGTCGTGGACGCCGATCCGGGACAGCCCGAGGACCTCGCGCCAGATCTCGGCCAGGATCTTCTCGGCGGCACTGGACGGGGCGACGTACTCGGCGTCCGCGCGGTCGGGTTCGGCCGTCGGCAGGGGCAGCGCCCGCTTGTCGATCTTGCCGCTGCGGTTGACGGGCATCTCGTCGAGGACGACGAACCGGGCGGGCACCATGTACGCGGGCAGGGAGGCCCGCAGGGCGCCGCGCAGCTCCTCCGGGGCGGGCCGGCGCTCCTTCGGGGCGACGAGGTAGGCGACGAGGGCGGGTTCGCCGGGCAGGTCGGTGCGGTGCAGGACCACCGCCTGGCGGACCTCGGGCAGCTGCCTCAGGGCGTGTTCGATCTCGCCGAGTTCGATGCGGAAGCCGCGCAGTTTGACCTGGGAGTCGCGGCGGCCGAGCCACTCCACGGAGCCGTCCGGCCGGTGCGTGCCGAGGTCGCCGGTACGGCACAGGCGGTCGCCGGGGGCGCCGTACGGGTCGGGGACGTAGGTGGCGGCGGTGAGGGCGGGCCTGTTCAGGTAGCCGCGGCCGACTGCGTCGCCGCCGAGGTGGATCTCGCCGGGGACGCCGACCGGGACCGGCTGCAGGTCGTCGTCCAGGACGTGGACGCGGGTGTTGCGCATCGGGGTGCCGACGGGCGGGCGTCCCCGGCCGGGGCCGATGTCGGCGGCGAGGGACCAGACGGTGGTCTCGGTGAGGCCGTAGACGTTCTGGAAACGCCGGCCGCGCGACCACCGGTCGGCGAGTTCGGCCGGACAGGCCTCGCCGGCGACCTGGAGCACCCTGAGGCCGGGGAAGGCGTCCTCACCGAGCACGGCGAGGGCGCTGGGCGGCAGCATGGCGCCGGTGACGCGGTGCTCGCGCAGGGTGCGCGCGAGGTCGGGGCCGGGGCGCAGGGCGTCCCTGGGGGCGGTGACCAGGCAGCCGCCGTTGGCGAGGGACCAGGTCAGTTCCAGGATCGAGGCGTCGAAGCCGAAGGAGGCGAACTGCAGGACGCGGTCCCCGGGCGTGGGGTCCACCAGGTCCCGCTGGCCCTCGAGCATGTTGGACAGGCCTCGGTGCGCGATGGCCACGCCCTTGGGGGTGCCCGTGGAGCCCGAGGTGTAGATGATGTAGGCGAGGGTGTCGGCGTCGGCCGCCGGGCCGCCGGGCACGGGCTCCTGGCGCTCCGCGGGGGCGTCCAGGTGGACGACCGGCCCGCCGAACGGCACCGTGCCGGCCAGGGCCCGCTGGGTCAGCAGGACCCGCATGCCGCTGTCCTGTGCCATGAACGCGAGCCGTTCGGTGGGGTGTTGCGGGTCCAGCGGCAGGAACGCGCCGCCGGAGCGCAGCACGCCGACGGCGGCGCGCACCAGGTCCGGGCCGCGTTCGGCGCAGATGCCGACCACCGTCTCGGGCCCCACGCCGAGTCTTTGCAGCCGGTGCGCCAGCTGCTCGGCCTGCTCGTGGAGTTCCGCGTACGTGAGCCGCTGCCCGCAGTGCTCGACGGCGGTCGCGTCGGGGGTGCGGGCGGCATGGACGGCGATGTGCTCGTGCAGGAGCAGCGGGGAGGACGGGACGAGGGGGCCGCGGGCCCAGTCGTCGAGGGCGGTGGCGCGGGCGGCGCCGGTGAGGGCGGGACGGGTGACGCGGCCGTCGGGGTCGGCGGTCATGGCCTCCAGCTGGGCGCAGTACACGTCGGCCAGCTGCTCGGCGGTGGCGGGGGCCACGTACTCCGGGTCGGCGTCGAGGGTGAAGGCGTTGACACTGGCGTTGACCAGCAGCGGGAACATGGTGCGGGCGATCTCCAGGGAGTCGTCCCAGGAGTCGTGGGAGAGGCGGTGGAAGTTGACGTAGTTGAAGACGGTGTCGGTCAGCCGCGGTTCGGTGGGCCGGAGTTCGGCGATGCGGACCAGGGGGACCCTGCGGTGCGGCAGCATGTCCTGCTCGGCCCGGAAGACGTCCCTCAGGTGGGCGAGCCAGGTACCGCGCGGGCGGGCCACACCGAACGGCACGGTGTTCAGGAACAGTCCGCGCATCCGGTCGGCGCCGGGCAGCTCGGGACGGCCGTTGGTGACGAGGCCGATGCTGTGGCCGAGGACGCTGTCGTCGCGGTCGGCGAACAGGCCCATGGTGTGGTGGAAGGCGGCGATGAGCACGGTGCGGCGGGGCACGCCCGCCTCCCTGGCGAGCCGGCCGATGCGTTCGGCGAGGTGGGCGTAGGAACGGCGGACCTCGTGGACCGGAGGGTGCCCCTCGGCGGCGCCGTCCGCCCGGCGGCGGAGGGTCACCGGCCTCAGGTCGGCGAGCCGGTCGCGCCAGTACGCCAGTGACTCCTCGCTGTTGAGCGCGGCGCGTTCCAGGGCGACGTACTCGGCGAACGGCGGCGCGTTTGGCGGCTGCGGGGCGGTGCGGTGGGCGACGGCCTCCCGGTGCAGGGCGAGCAGGTCGGCGACGAGGGAGGTCAGGCTCCAGCCGTCGAGGACGACGTGGCAGTCGGTGAGGACGAGCCGCAGGTCGTGGTCGGTGACGTGGTGCAGGTGGAGGCGGACCAGAGGTGCCGCGGCCAGGTCGAAGCGGCGGTCGAACTCCTCGTCGACGAAGCGGCGCAGCCGCGTCCGCTGCTCCTCGCGGGGCAGTCGCCGCAGGTCGGTGTAGCCGACGGGCAGGTGGGCGGTGCGGTGGACGAGCTGGAGGGGCTCACGGTAGGAGACGAGGTCGACGGAGGTGCGCAGGATCGGGTGTCCGGCGACCAGCGCGTCCACGGCGGCCTGGAAGGCGCCGAGGTCGAAGCCCTCCGGAACGGTGATCTTCAGGTCGGTGACGTTGTGGTAGGCGCCGCGCCGGGGGTCGGCGAGCATTTCGTGCAGCATGCCCGCCTGGAGCATGGTGAGCGGGTAGGCGTCGGCGAGGTCCTCGGGCAGCCGGTCGGCGTCGGCGGGGTCCACCTGGGAGAAGGGGGCGACCGGCTCGGGGCTGCCGGTCGCGTCGGAGACGAGTGCGGCCAGGTCGGCGAGGGTGCGTGCGCGGAAGACGTCGGCGACGGTGAAGGCGAGCCCGGCGAGCCGGCCCAGGCCGACCAGGCGCAGAGCGAGGATGGAGTCGCCGCCGAGGTCGAAGAAGTTGTCGGTGCGGCCGACGTGTTCGGCGCCGAGGACCTGGCTCCACACGCCGGCCAGGGCCTGCTCGGCCGGCCCCTCGGGCGGCACGTGGGTGCGCTGTCCGGCCGCGTCGGCGTGGACGGCGCTCAGCGCGGCCCGGTCCACCTTGCCGTTGGCGGTCAGCGGCAGCCGCTCGTGGCGGACGAACAGCGCCGGGACCATGTGGTCGGGCAGGCTCAGCCGCAGTCCCTCACGCAGGGCGGGCGGGTCGAGCGGGCGGCCCTCGGGCGTGACGACGTGCGCGACCAGCCGGGCCGTGCCGCCGTCGGCGCGGGCCACCACGGCGACGTCCGCGACACCGGGCAGGGCGCGCAGCGCCGTCTCGATCTCGCCGGGCTCGACCCGGTGGCCGCGGATCTTCACCTGGTGGTCGGCGCGGCCCACGTAGGCGAGTTCGCCGTCGGGCAGCACCCGCACCAGGTCGCCGGTGCGGTACATGCGGGCGCCGGGGGCGCCGAAGGGGTTCTCCAGGAAGCGCGCGGCAGTCAGTTCGGGCCGGTTGCGGTAGCCGCGGGCGACGCCGCCGCCGGAGACGTACAGCTCACCGACGGTGCCGGGCGGGACGAGCCGGCCCCAGGGGTCGAGGACGTAGCCGTGCTGTCCGGCCAGTGGCCGTCCGACGGGCGAGCGGACGGTGCCGCGGACGTCGTCCTCGGTGATGGTGCGGAGGGTGACGTGCACGCAGGTCTCGGTGATGCCGTACATGTTCACCAGGGCGGGCAGGTGCCCGGGGGCGGTGAACCAGTCGCGGTAGTCGCGCACGTCGAAGGCGTCGCCGCCGAAGACGACCGTGCGCAGGGCCAGGTCACCGAAACCGGCTCCGGCGTCCTTCAGGTGGGCGCGCAGCCCCTTGAAGGCGGCGGGGGTCTGGTTGAGGACGGTGACGCGCTCCTCGCGCAGCACGCGGTGCACGGCCGCCGGGTCGCGCACCTCGTCCGGGGTGAGCACGACGACGCGTCCGCCGGTGGCGAGCGGCGCCCACAGCTCCCACACGGAGAAGTCGAAGGCGGGTGAGTGCATGAGTGTCCACACGTCGGCGGGGCCGAAGCCGAAGTGCCGGTCGGCGGCGCCGAGCAGCCAGGCCAGGTTGGCGTGGGTGACCTCCACTCCCTTGGGGCGGCCGGTGGAACCGGAGGTGTAGATGACGTAGGCGAGGTCGCCGGGGGCCGGACGGAGGTCGCCGTCCCCGTCGGGGCCGTGCTCGTCGTGGGGGCCGTGCTCGTCGTCGAAGCCGTCGAGCAGCATGAGCCGGACGGGCAGGGAGCAGGCGGCGGTGCGTGCGGCGGTGCCGGTGTCGGTGACCATCCAGTCGATGCCGGCGTCGGTGACGGTGAACTCGCGCCGGGCCTGCGGGTGGGAGGGGTCGAGCGGCAGGTAGGCGGCACCGGCCCGCCAGATGGCGAGCAGGGCCACCGCCAGGTCGGGGGTGCGGTCGAGGCAGACGCCGACGAGTGAGCCGCGGGCCACGCCGGCGGCACGCAGCCTCCGCGCGAGCGCGCGGGCGCGGGCGTCGAGCCGGGCGTAGGTCAGGGAGCGGCCCGATCCGCTGACGGCGACGGCGTGCGGGGTGCGGGCCGCGTGCTCGGCGAACCGGTCGGGGGCGGTCCGCGGGTCGGGGGCGGTCCCGGTTCCGGTGTTGGCGGGGCCGTCCGGGCCGAGGAGGTGGCCGCGTTCGGCGGGGGTGAGCGGGTCGATGGCGCTGAGCGGGGTGTCGGGGGTGGCGCGGAACGCCTCCAGGAGGGTGACGGTGTGCCGGGCGAGGGCGGCGACGGAGGCTTCCTCGAACAGCTCGGGGCGGTAGACGAAGGCCAGCTCGGTGCGGTCCTCGCCGTCGCGCAGGTCCAGGGTGAGGTCGAACTTGGCGGTGGTGAGGTCGATCCGGTACGGCGTCACGGCCGCCTCCCCGAGGGTGAGGCCGGACGCGGCGGTGCCGGACTGCGTGTAGAGCACCTGCACGAGCGGGTTGCGGGCCAGGTCGCGGTCCGGGCTCAGCGCGTCGACGACCTTCTCGAACGGCAGCGACTGGTGCGAGAACGCCTCCAGGACCTGGTCCCGGGTCCGGGCGAGCAGCGCGGCCGGGGTCGGGTCGTCGGAGAGGTCTCCGCGCAGCACGAGGGTGTTGACGAAGAAGCCGACGAGCTGCTCGGTCTCGACGCGTTCCCGGTTGGCCACGACGGTGCCGACGGCGATGTCGTGCTGCCCGGTGTGGAAGGCCAGCGCGGCCTGGAAGGCGGCCAGTACGGTCATGTAGGGGGTCGTGCCGACGCGCTGCCCCAGTGCGGTGAGTGCGCCGGTGAGGGAGGGCGGCAGGGTGACCCGGTGGACGGCCCCTCGGCTGCCGGGGGTCTCGGGGCGGGGGTGGTCGGCCGGCAGCTCCAGCGGGGTGAGTCCGGCCAGGCGGGTGCGCCAGTGCTCCAGTGCGGCCGACCGGTCGCTCTCGCGCTGCCAGATCGCGTAGTCGGTGTAGTCCAGGGGAAGGTCGGGCAGGTCCGCGGCGCGCCCCTGTGTCCTGGCGCGGTACAGCTCGGCCAGGTCGCGGACGACGAGGTCGAGGGACCAGCCGTCGGAGACGATGTGGTGCATGCCCAGGACGAGCACGTGGTCGTCGGCGGCGGCGCGCACGAGCGTGGCACGGAAGGCGGGCTCGCGGGCGAGGTCGAAGGGGCGCAGGGCGGCCGCGTGCACGGCGGCGGCCAGGCGGCGTTCGCGGTCCTCGGTGCCCGCCCCGGTCACCTCGGTCACGTCCAGCACCGTGTCGCCCGCGGGCAGCACCCGCTGGTACGGGACGCCCTCGTGCTCGGGGAAGACCACGCGCAGCTGCTCGTGCCGGGCGGCCAGGTCCGCGACGGCCGCGCGCAGGGCCGGCACGTCCAGCGGGCCGGTCGCCCGCCAGGCGGCGGGGAGCAGGTAGGTGGTCGCTCCGGGATCGAGCCGGTCCAGGAAGTACAGGCGCTGCTGGGCGGCGGACAGCGGGATCCGTTCCGGGCGGGGCCTGATCCGGGTCGGCCCCGCGTCCCGGGACGCGGCCCGGCCGCGCAGCCGCTGCTCCAGCAGACGCCGGGCCGCCGGGGACAGGCCGCCGCCCGCGGCGGCGGGGCCGGGACGCACGTCGGATGTGGTCATGAGGGCACTCCGATCTCGGTTCTGGGGGAGAGGAAGTCGGTGAGGGGTGGGGCCGCGCGGACACCGGGCGGCGGCTGACGGGCGGCCGGCGGAGCCGGCCGTCCCTGCGGCCGGCCGGACGGGCCCGGCGGCCGACACGGGCCCGGCGGGGCGAGCCGAAGCGGACCGGGCGTCGCGGGGAGGGTCAGAGGTCGGCCGTCAGGGACAGGTCGATCTCGTCGTCGCTCATCTGCGAGATCAGCTCCAGCAGACGCCGCTCCACCTCGGCGGCGAGCCGCTCGACGGTGGGGTGCTCGAAGAGGTCCCGGACCTGGAACGGGCAGTCGAAGGCGGTCCGCAGACGGGAGGCGACCGCCACCGCGCGCAGGGAGTGGCCGCCCAGGGCGAAGAAGTCGTCGTGGACGCCGGTCCTCGGCAGGTCGAGTACCTCGCACCAGATCTGCGCCACGACCGTCTCGGCCGGGGTCCGCGGTGCGACGCCGGACCGCGGCGCGGGCGTCTCGGGTTCGGGCAGGGCGGCGGTGTCCAGCTTGCCCTGCACGGTCAGCGGCAGGGAGTCCAGGAGGACGAACGCCGAGGGGACGAGGTAGTGGGGCAGGTGGGCCCGGCAGTGGGTGCGCAGGGACTCCTGGGACAGTCCGCCACCCGCGGCGTAGCCGACGAGGGCGGTCTCGCCGTTGAGGGTGCGCACCACGACGGCCGCGCCCCGCACCCCCGGGTGCCCGCGCAGCACCGCCTCGGCCTCTCCCGGTTCGACGCGGAAGCCGCGGATCTTGACCTGGTCGTCGTTGCGGCCGAGGAACTCCAGTGTGCCGCCGGCCAGTCGGCGCACCACGTCGCCGGTGCGGTAGAGGCGGCCGCCGCGCGCGCCGAACGGGTCGGGGACGAACCGTTCGGCGGTGAGGGCGGGCCGCCCCAGGTAGCCGCGGGCCACCTCCGGTCCGCCGATGACGAGTTCGCCGGGGACGCCGAGCGGTACGGGTTCACCGAGCGGGTCGACCACGTAGGTGCGGCGGCCGCCCAGCGGGCGGCCGATGGGCACCCGGCCGGCCGGAGCCCCGGCGAGGGGGTGCGCGGTGGCGGAGATCACCGTCTCGGTGGGGCCGTACGTGTTGACCACGGGCACCCCGGGCAGATGCGCGAACCAGTGCCGCAGGGGGTCGGCGGGCAGTTCCTCTCCCCCCGTCACCAGCAGTCGCAGGGAGGCCAGTCGGGGCGCCAGCGTGTCCAGGCGGGCGACCAGTTCCGTCCAGTACGACGGTGTCAGCTCCATGACCGTCACCCGCTCGGCGGCGACGCGGGCGGCCAGCTCCTGGGGCGCCCAGACGTCGTCGGGGCGTACGAGCACCGTCGCCCCGGTGCTCAGCGCGGGCAGGATCTGCTCGAGGGAGGCGTCGAAGGAGGTCGAGGCGAAGGTGAGCACCCTGTCCCGCGCGGTCAGCCCGAACGTCTCGCGGGCGGCGCGGACATGGGCGTCCAGGGCGTGGTGCTCGACCCCGACGGCCTTGGGGCGGCCGGTGGAGCCGGAGGTGAAGACGACGTAGGCGAGGTCGTCGCGGTGGGCGGTGTGCCGGGGTCCGTCGGGATCGGCGGGGACGTCGTCGGCGTCGACCGCACCGGGGGCGAGGGCGGCGGCGCGGTCCCGGGTGCGCGTGTCGCACACCACGTGCCGTACGGCGGCCTCCTCGCACATGTACCGCAGGCGTTCCCCGGGGAGCCGGGGGTCGAGCGGGACGTAGACGCCGCCCGCCCGCCAGACGGCGAGCATCGCCGCCACGGACCACACGCCGCGGCCGACGCACACGCCGACGGCGTCGCCCGGGGCCGCGCCCGCGCGGGCCAGGGCCGCGGCCAGTCCTCCGGTGAGGGCGTCCAGGCGGGCGTAGTCGAGGACCGTGTCCTCGCAGACGACGGCGGGGGCGTGCGGCAGGCCCGCCACCTCGAACGCAGGCGCCGGCTCCGTGTCCCGCCCGGCACCCTCGACGAGGCGGCGCCGCTCGTCCGCCGAGAGCAGGGCGGCCTCGTCGGCGCGGGCGGTGGGGTCGGCCAGCAGGGCTTCGAGGACACGGCCGACGTGGTGGGCGAACCGGGCCGCGGTGTCCGGGTCGAACAGGTCGGCGGCGTACTCGACGTTGAGCGCGAACCGTTCCGGCCGGATCACGAAGGTGGCGGTCAGGTCGAACTTGGCCGACCCCCAGGGCAGCGCGAAGTCGGCGGACTCGAGGCCGGGCAGGCCGATGCCCTCCTCCGTGG
Source organism: Streptomyces sp. NEAU-W12 (assembly GCF_026242095.1). Lineage (NCBI taxonomy): Bacteria > Bacillati > Actinomycetota > Actinomycetes > Kitasatosporales > Streptomycetaceae > Streptomyces > Streptomyces sp. NEAU-W12. Next base: position 176,010 of record NZ_JAPJDM010000015.1, on the reverse strand, counting down.
ACTCCTGGACGTCGACCATGGCCTGGAACAGCGGGTTGCGGGACAGGTCGCGCTCCGGCCGAAGCCGCTCCACGACCTGCTCGAACGGCACCTCCTGGTGGTCGAAGGCGCCCAGGACCACGTCGCGCACCCGGTCCACGAGCGTGTCGAAGGCGGGCCGTCCGGACAGGTCGGTGCGCAGGACGACGGTGTTGACGAAGAAGCCGACCAACGGCTCCAGTTCGAGCCGTCCGCGGCCGGCGACGGGCGTGCCCACGCAGATGTCGGTCTGCCCGGTCCAGCGGGCCAGTACCGTCTGGGCGGCGGCCAGCAGCACCATGAAGCGGGTCGCGCCGCGCTCGCGGGCGAGGGCGTCGGTCCGGTCGACGAGGGCGCGGGGCAGGTCGATCTCGACCGCGCCGCCCCGGCCGGTGAAGGCGGGGGGCCTCGGCCGGTCCGTGGGCAGTTCCAGAACGGGGGCGGCCTCGAGGACCCGCTCCCAGTAGGCGAGTTGCGGTTCCAGGGCGCCGCGGTCGGCGCGGTCGCGCTGCCACACGGCGAAGTCGCCGTACTGCACGGGCAGCGGCGCCGGCGGGGCGCCGCCGCCCGTCAGGCGGGCCGCGTAGTGCCGGCCGAGTTCGTCCAGCAGGACGCCCTTGGACCAGCCGTCGGTGACGGCGTGGTGCAGGGCGAGCAGGACGACGTGGTCGTCACCGGCCAGCTCCCACACGCCGGCCCGCAGCAGCGGCGGACGGGCGAGGTCGAAGCGGCGGGTGGCGTGGGCCACGGCGAGGCTCCGTACGGCCGCCATGCGGGCCTGCTCGTCCGGGGCCTGCGGGGCCCGCTCCCAGAGCAGGGGCACCGGGGCCGGGTCGCGGACCTGCTGCACGGGGCGGCCGTCGGACTCGACGAGGGCCGTGCGCAGCACCTCGTGCCGCTCGACCAGGCCGTCCAGGGCCGCCTGCCACGCGGCACGGTCCAGGCCGCCGCGCACCCGCCAGCAGTACCACAGCAGGTACGACTCGCCCCGGTCGGAGGTGCGGTCCAGGAACCACAGGCGCTCCTGCGCGAAGGACAGCGGCAGCGGCCCGCCGCGGTCGACGGGGACGATGCCGGTGGCGCCGCTGACGCGGGCGGCGGCCACCCGCGGGGCGAACGCCCGGACGGTCGGGTGCTCGAAGACGGTGCGCAGCTCGATCTCCCGGCCGAGGCGCTGGGCGATCCGGGAGACCGCCATGGTGGCGAGCAGGGAGTGGCCGCCGAGGTCGAAGAAGCTGTCGTCCAGGCCGATCCGGTCCAGGCCCAGGACGTCGGCCCACACCTCGGCGACGATCCGCTCGGTCTCGTCGCGGGGCGCGGTGTGGGCGGGGTCGTCGGCGGGGCGGGTGCGCGCGGGGTCGGGCAGGGCGGAGCGGTCGAGCTTGCCGGAGACGCCGACCGGGAGGGCGTCCAGGACGACGAAATCGGACGGTACGGCGTAGTGCGGCAGGTAGCGGGCGCACCAGGCGCGCAGTTCGGCCCGGTCGGGGGCGGCGGGTGCGTCCGGGGCCGGTACGACGTAGCCGGTCAGGCCGCGGCCGGTGGCCCGGTCGGGGCGTGCGGCGGCGGCGGCGACCAGCGGGCAGGCGCGCAGCACCGTCTCCACTTCGCCGAGTTCGATCCTGAAGCCGCGGATCTTGACCTGGTCGTCGCGGCGTCCGAGGAACTCCAGTGCGCCGCCGAACGTCCAGCGCACCAGGTCACCGGTGCGGTAGAGGCGTCCGCCGGGCGGCCCGTAGGGGTCGGGCACGAAGCGCTCGGCGGTCAGCGCGGGGCGTCCGAGGTAGCCGCGGGCCACCTCCGTGCCGCCGATGAGGAGTTCGCCGCCGACGCCGACCGGCACCGGCTCGCCGTCGGCGTCGACGACGTACACGCGGCGGTCACCCAGGGGCCGGCCGATGGGCACGGTGTCCCCGGGCGGGTCGTCGGCGTCGTGGGTGGTGGCGGTGACCGTGGTCTCGGTGGGGCCGTAGGCGTTGCAGACCCGGGCCCGGGGGACGGCGGCGCGCCAGACGGCGAGGGTGTCGGGCGGGACGGCCTCGCCGCCGAGGACCAGCAGCCGCAGGGAGCCCAGGGCGGCGGCCAGCCGCCGGTCGAGGCAGAGCGTGAGTTCGGACCAGTAGGTGGGCGGCACGTTGACGACGGTGAGGCCGTGCCGCTGGACGATCTCGGGGACCTGCGTGGGCAGCCAGGGCTCGTCGGGCCGCATGACGACGGTGGCGCCGGAGGTGAGGGCGGGCAGCACCTGGTCCAGTGAGGCGTCGAAGGCGAAGGAGGCGAAGGCCAGCACCCGGTCCGCGGAGGTCATCTCGAAGCGCTGCCGGGCGGCGGCGACGTGCGAGGCGAGGGCGGCGTGCTCGACACCGACCGCCTTGGGCCGGCCGGTGGTCCCGGAGGTGAAGATGACGTGGGCCAGTTCACGGGGGTGCGGCCGGTGGCGGGGACCGTCCGCGGCCGGGGCGAGCGCGGTGACGTCCACCGTCACCGGCGCGAGCGGGACGGCGGTGGCGGCGGTGGCGGGCTCGGCGACCACGCAGGCCAGTCGGGCCTCCTCGGCCATGTACCGCAGCCGCTCGGCGGGGAGTTCGGGGTCGAGGGGTACGTAGGCCCCTCCGGCCCGCCAGACGCCCTCGATGGCGGCGACCGACCACAGGCCGCGGCGCAGCAGCACGCCCACGGGGCCGCCCGCGGTGACCCCGGCGGCGCGCAGCGCGGCCGCGAGCGAGCCGGTCATGGCGTCCAGTTCCGCGTAGCTGACGCTGTCCTCGCCGCAGCGCAGCGCGGTGGCGTCGGGGCTGCCGGAGAAGGCGACCGGCGGCGCGGGGTCCGCCGTGCGGTCGGGCGCCCGGTGCCAGTCGGGCCGGGGACGGCCGCGGCCGCCGGGGCCGTCGGGCAGGGCGCGCACCAGGTCCCGCACAGGGGTGCCGGGGTCGGCCAGGACCGCTCCGAGCAGGGCCGTGTAGGAACGGGCGAAGGCACGCATGGTGGCGGCGTCGAAGAGCGCGGTGGCGTACTGGAGGAGGGCGGCGACGCTGCCGTCGGCCCGCAGGGTCAGGTCCAGGAAGACGTCCAGCGGGGTCTCGGTGAGCGGCGGGCTGACCAGCGTCACCTCCAGACCGGGCATCTCCACCGGTGTGATCGGCGCGTTGAGCAGGGTGAACGAGGCCTGGGCGAGCGGGTGCCGGGACAGGTCCCGGGAGCCGCCGAGCGCGCCGACGACGAGGTCGAAGGGGGCCTCGGCGTGGGCCAGGTCCACCGGTACGCGCCCGCGCGCCCGGTCCAGCAGGGCGTCGAAGCCGGGCCGGCCGGACAGGTCGGCGCGCAGGACGACGGTGTTGACCAGGGGGCCGATGAGCGCGTCGGCGCCGCGTCGGGCCCGGTCCGCGAGGGTGCTGCAGACGGCGACGTCGGTGCGGCCCGCCCAGTGGCCGAGGAGGGCCTGGTAGGCGGTGAGCAGGAGCGTGTAGCGGGTGACGCGCCGGGAGCGGGCCAGGGCGTCGACGGCGGCGACCAGGTCGGCCGGCAGGTCGAAGCGGACCACGTCGCCGGAGCCGTCCCAGAGGCGCGGTCGCGGCCGGTCGGTGGGCAGGTCGAGCGGGGTGAGGCCGCGCAGCCGTTCGCGCCAGTGGCCGAGGAGGCGTTCCAGCCGTTCGCCGCGCAGGCGTCCGGACTGTGCGCGGGCGAGGTCGGCGTACCGCAGGGCGGGTGCGGCGACCGGCTCGCCGCGGTAGCCGGCGGCGAGTTCGTCCAGCAGGACGCCCCACGACCAGCCGTCCACGGCGATGTGGTGCACCTCGACGAGCAGCAGGTGCTCGTCGGGCGCCACGCGGGCGAGCACGGCCCGGACCGGGTGCTGCGCGGACAGGTCGACGGGGCGCCCCAGCCGGCGGGCGAACAGTTCCTCGGGCCCGTCCGCGTCGAGCCGCTCCAGTGCGATGCCCGCGGGGGCGTCGACCACCGGCACCGGCTCCCCGCCGACGGTGCGGAACCGGGTGCGCAGCACCTCGTGCCGCGTCGTGATCCCGGACAGCGACCGCTCCAGGCGGTCCGCGTCCAGCGGCCCCCGCAGCCGCAGGACCAGGGGGAGCATGGATCCGGTGGAGGAACCGGCCAACTGGTCCAGGAACCACAGCCGGCGCTGCGCGAAGGATGCCGTGGGGGTGTCGACGCCGTTCGGTGCCCTCTCGGGGGCCGGTCCTGCTGTCACTGTGAGCCTCCAAGCCGTGTTTCGCAGCAGACTGCCGTCGGCGGCCGGGGGCCCATAGGGAAGAAGACGCAGCACCGCGAGCAGAGCGGACTGCCGTCGTGGGCGGGAGGCGTGCGGGAGGCGTGGAGGAGGCGCGCGGGACGGCAGGGGGCAGAGGGCACGCGACGCCGGGCCCGGCGTACGCCGGGCCCGGAACGGCGGCGTCTGTGACGGCTCCCAGGGCTTAGAGCGGTGTGACGTACGCCCCCGAGATGCCGCCGTCGACGAGGAAGTCGGTGGCGTTGACGAAGGAGGAGTCGTCGCTGGCCAGGAAGGCGACGGCGGCGGCGATCTCCTCGGCCTCGGCGAACCGGCCGAGCGGGATGTGCACGAGCCGGCGGGCGGCGCGCTCCGGGTCCTTGGCGAACAGTTCCCGCAGCAGCGGGGTGTTGACCGGGCCGGGGCACAGCGCGTTGACGCGGATGCCCTCACGGGCGAACTGCACCCCGAGTTCGCGGGACATGGCCAGGACGCCCCCCTTGGACGCGGTGTAGGAGATCTGGCTGGTCGCCGCGCCCATCCGGGCCACGAAGGACGCGGTGTTGATGATGGAGCCCCTGCCCTGGCGGCGCATGTAGGGGATCGCGGCCTTGCAGCACAGGTAGACGGAGGTGAGGTTGACCTCCTGAACGCGCTTCCAGGCGTCGAGTCCGGTCTCCAGGACGGAGCCGTCGTCGGGCGGGGAGATGCCGGCGTTGTTGAAGGCGGTGTCGACGCTGCCGTAGGTGTCGTGGGCGGCGGCGAAGAGGGCCTCGACCTGCTCGGGGTCGGTGACGTCGACGGGCACGAAGATGCCCCCGGTCTCCTCGGCGGCCGCCCTGCCGCGCACCTCGTCCACGTCGCCGCAGACGACGTGGGCGCCCTCGGAGGCGAGCCGGCGGGCGGTGGCCAGGCCGATGCCGCTGCCCGCTCCGGTGACGACGGCGGTACGGCCGACCAGGCGGCGGCAGGTGATGTGCTCGGTCGCTTCGCTCACTGTGCGGGGCCCTCCGTGCCTTCGGTGCGCTCGGTGCTCGGTGTGCTCGCGCTGCTCGCCGTGCCTTCGGTGCTGATGAAGACGTTCTTGGTCCCGGTGAAGGCGGCCAGGGCGTCGGGGCCGAGTTCACGGCCGAGACCGGACTGCTTGAACCCCCCGAAAGGCGTCGAGTAGCGGACGCTGGAGTGGGAGTTGACGGACAGGTTCCCGGCGCGGACGGCGCCCGAGACCCGCAGGGCGCGGCCGACGTCCCGGGTCCAGAGCGAGCCGGACAGGCCGTAGTCGGTGGCGTTGGCCAGGCGGATCGCGTCGGCCTCGTCCTCGAAGGGCAGCACGACGGCGACGGGCCCGAAGACCTCCTCGACGGCCACGCGCGCGTGCGGGTCGACACCGGTGAGGACGGTGGGCGGGAACCAGAAGCCCGGGCCGCCCTCGGGGGCCTTGCCGCGGATCGCGCCGGCGTCGTCGGGGACGTAGGAGCGGACGCGGTCCAGCTGGGTCCGGGAGATCAGCGGGCCCATGTCGGTCCGCTCGTCGGCCGGGTCGCCGACGACGACGGACTCGATCGCGGGGGCGAGGAGGCCGAGGAAGCGGTCGTACACCGGGCGCTGGACGAGGATGCGGGTGCGGGCGCAGCAGTCCTGGCCGGCGTTGTCCAGGAAGGACATGGGGGCGGCGGCCGCGGCGGCTTCGAGATCGGCGTCGGCGAAGACGATGTTGGGGCTCTTGCCGCCGAGTTCGAGGGTGACCGGCTTGAGCAGTGCCGCGCCCCTGGCCGCCACCCGCCGGCCCACGGCCGTCGAGCCGGTGAACACGATCTTGGCGACGCCGGGGTGCTCGACGAGCGCGCCGCCGGCGACCGGGCCGTGGCCGGGCAGTGCCTGGAACAGCCCTTCGGGCAGGCCTGCCTCCAGGGCGAGCCGGGCCAGGCGCAGCGCGGTGAGCGGGGTCGTCTCGGCGGGCTTGAGGAGGACCGCGTTGCCTGCCGCGAGGGCCGGTACCGCGCCCCAGGCCGCGATCGGCATCGGGAAGTTCCAGGGCGCGATGACGCCGACGACGCCGAGCGGTTCGAGGAACGTGACGTCCAGGCCGCCGGCGACCGGGATCTGCCGGCCGGTGAGCCGTTCCACTCCCCCGGCGGCGTAGTCGAGCAGGTCCCGGACGTTTCCGGCCTCCCAGCGGGCGTTGCCGAGGGTGTGTCCGGCCTCCCGGACCTCGAGGCGGGCCAGTTCCTCCAGGTGGTCGTCGACGGTGGCGGCGAAGCGGCGCAGCAGCCGGGCGCGGTCGCCGGGGCCGAGGGCGGCCCAGGTCCTCTGCGCCCGCTCGGCCGCCACGACGGCGGCGTCGACGTCGGCCGCGGAGGCGGCTGCCACGGTGGCGACGGTCTCTTCGGTGGCGGGGTTCTGTACGTGCAGCTCGGCGGGCGGCGGCACGTCGTCGGGCAGGGCGTCGGGCAGCGGCAACGGGGGCCTCACATGCGTTCGAAGGAGCGGCGCAGTTCCCAGTCGGTGACCGCGGCGTCGTAGGCGTCCACCTCGACGCGCGCCATGTTGCGGTAGTGGGCGACCACCTCGTCGCCGAAGGCGGCCTTCGCGATGGCGCTGTTCTCCCACAGTTCGGCGGCTTCCCGCAGGGTCGTCGGGACGTGCTCGAAGCCGGCGGCGTAGGCGTTGCCCCGGCAGGGCTCGGGCAGTTCGAGACCGTGCTCGACGCCGTACAGCCCTGCCGCGACCATGCCGGCCACGGCGAGGTGCGGGTTGACGTCGCCGCCGGGCAGCCGGTTCTCGAAGCGCAGGGAGCGGCCGTGGCCGACGACCCGCAGGGCACAGGTGCGGTTGTCGTACCCCCAGGCGACGGCGGTCGGTGCGAACGAGCCCGGCTGGAACCGCTTGTAGGAGTTGATGTGCGGGGCGTAGAGCAGGGAGAACTCGCGGAGCGCGACGAGCTGTCCGGCGAGGAAGTGCCGCATGACGTCCGACATGGAGCCGGGGTCCTGGGCCGAACCCGGCATGGCGCTGGTGGTGCCGTCGAGGTCGGCGAGGGAGAGGTGGATGTGGCAGGAGTTGCCCTCGCGTTCGTTGTACTTGGCCATGAAGGTGAGCGACACGCCCTCCTGGGCGGCGATCTCCTTGGCACCGGTCTTGTAGACGGCGTGCTGGTCGCAGGTGACCAGGGCCTCGTCGTAGCGGAAGGCGATTTCGTGCTGGCCGGGGTTGCACTCGCCCTTGGCGGACTCCACGGTGAGGCCGGCGGCGGCCATCTCGTTGCGGATGCGGCGCAGCAGGGGTTCGATCCGGCCGGTGCCGAGCACCGAGTAGTCGACGTTGTACTGGTTGGCCGGGGTGAGCCCGCGGTAGCCGGCGTCCCAGGCCTGCTCGTAGGTGTCCCAAAAGACGATGAACTCCAGCTCGGTGCCGACCTGGGCGGTGTACCCGAGTGCGGCCAGGCGCTCCAGCTGGCGGCGCAGTATCTGGCGGGGGGCGACGACGACCGGGGAGCCGTCGGCCCAGGCCAGGTCGGCGACGACCAGGGCGGTGCCCTCGTTCCACGGCACGCGGCGGAGCGTGTCGAGGTCGGGGAACATGGCGAAGTCGCCGTAGCCGTGCTCCCAGGAGGACATGGCGTAGCCGTCGACGGTGTTCATGTCGGCGTCGACGGCCAGCAGGTAGGTGCAGCCCTCGGTGCCGTGCCGGAGCACCTCGTCGAGGAAGAAGCGCGCGGCGAACCGCTTGCCCTGGAGCCGCCCCTGCATGTCGGGGAAGGCCAGGACGACCGTGTCGATGTCACCGCCCGCGACGAGGGCGTGCAGCTCCTCGACACCGAGCGGGGGCGTGGAGTCTGCCACGGGAGAGCCTCCTCGGGCTTCTTCGGTCTGCCGGGAGCCATGCCGGGAGTCATAAGGTATTGCGGAGAACCATTGCTTGGGAAGGGGGCACGGCCGCATGTCGGAGGACGGGGGCGGCGCGCCCGGTGACGGTCTCGCGCCGGTGCTGCGGCCGGTGCGCGCGGGCAACGGCTTCGAGGAGGCGCTGGAGCAGATCCTGCAGGTGGTGCGGCTGGGCCTGGTACCGGGCGGGGAACGGCTGCCGGCCGAACGGGAGCTGGCAAAGCGGCTGGGGATCAGCCGGGTGACGCTGCGCGAGGTGCTGAGGGTGCTCCAGGACCAGGGCCTCGTGGAGTCCCGGCGCGGCAGGTACGGCGGCACGTTCGTGCTGCCCCGGCCGACGCACGGGGGCGGGGCCGAGCTGCGGCGGCGGACCACCGGGGTCGACATCGAGGACGTCCTGCGGTTCCGGGAGGTGCTGGAGGTGGGCGCGGCGGGTCTGTGCGCCGACCGCGGCCTGTCGGACGCGCGGGCGGCGCGGCTCCGCGGGGCGCTGACGGGCACGCGGGAGGCCCCGCCGGCCGGGTACCGCCGCCTGGACACGCTGTTCCACCTCACGCTGGCGGAGCTGTCCGGCTCGCCGACGCTGGCCGCGCAGTACGCGGCCGTACGGGCGAGGGTGAACGACCTGCTGGACTGCATCCCCCTGCTGGTGCGCAATCTGGAGCACTCGCAGCGGCAGCACACCACGCTGGTCGAGGCGGTGCTGGACGGGGACGCGGACGGGGCACGGGAGATCGCGCGCGAGCACTGCGCGGGGACGGCGGCACTGCTGCGGGGTTTCCTGGCGTGACACCCGGGTGACGGGGCGGTGACAGCGGCGGGCCCGGGCGCGGGCGCGGGGCGCGCCACGCGGGTCGGCGCGGGTCGGCGCGGGTCGGCGCGGGTCGGCGCGGGGTTGCGGTGCAGGGGCGGCGGGTGCGGGGGTCCGGGCGGGCTTCGGCTGGGGCCTCGGACGCGGGGAAGCGGTGCGGGACCTCGTACACGGGTCCGGTGCGCGGGTCTTGCGTCCCGCCGTCCGCGCCGGGAAGGTATGGGGCCACAAAGGTACGGATCCGCTCCATTGCCCGCTTCCTCGTCACCACCCCCTGGGGAGTCACCCCGTGAGCCTTCCGCCTCCGCCGTCCTCTCCCCCGCCGTCTCCGTCGTCGTCCTCCGCCGCACCGCGGGCCGGGAGCGCGGACCACGGCACCGGTGGTGTGCCGGACGACTATCTGGACCGCAGGAAGCTGCGCCGCGGCAGCGCCGGCTGGCTGCTGCTGACCGGTCTCGGCGTCGCGTACGTCGTGTCCGGCGACTACTCGGGCTGGAACTTCGGCCTGGCCGAAGGCGGCTTCGGCGGCCTGGCGATCGCCATGGTGCTCATGGGCGCCCTGTACACCTGCATGGTCTTCGCGCTCGCCGAGCTGTCCTCGGTGCTGCCCACCGCCGGCGGCGGCTACGGCTTCGCCCGCCGGGCACTCGGCCCCTGGGGCGGTTTCCTCACCGGCACCGCCATCCTGATCGAGTACGTCCTCGCACCCGCCGCGATCTCCCTGTTCATCGGTGACTACGTCGAGTCGCTGGGCCTGTTCGGCCTCGAGTCCGGCTGGCCGGTCCCCCTCGCCTGCTTCGTGGTCCTCATCGGCGTCCACCTGTGGGGCGTCGGCGAGGCGCTGCGGTTCAGCTTCGTCGTCACCGGGATCGCGGTGGCCGCCCTGGTCGTCTTCGCGCTGGGCGCGCTGCCCTCGTTCGACGCGTCCTCGCTCGACGACATCCCGGTGGACACGTCCGCCTTCGGCGCGAGCTCCTGGCTGCCGATGGGCCTGCTCGGCATCTGGGCGGCGTTCCCGTTCGGCATGTGGTTCTTCCTGGGCGTCGAGGGCGTACCGCTCGCCGCCGAGGAGACCAGGGACCCCGCCAGGACACTGCCGAAGGCGATCCGCTGGTCCATGGGCATCCTCGTGGTCCTGGCGGTGGTCACCTTCCTCGCCGCGGCCGGGGCGCGCGGCTCGGCCGCCGTGCAGGACGCGGGCAACCCGCTGGTGGAGGCGCTCCAGCCGGACGGCGAGGCGACCGTGCTCAGCCGGATCGTGAACTACGCGGGGCTCGCCGGCCTGGTGGCGTCGTTCTTCTCGCTGATCTACGCCGGGTCCCGCCAGCTGTTCGCGCTGTCCCGTGCGGGCTACCTGCCGAAGTTCCTGTCCCTCACCGGCCGCCGCAAGGTCCCGTACCTCGGACTGCTGGTGCCCGGCGCGATCGGCTTCGCGCTGGCCGCCGGCACGGGCGACGGCGCCCGCATGCTGAACGTCGCCGTCTTCGGCGCGACCGTCTCGTACGCGCTGATGTCCCTGTCGCACATCGTGCTGCGCCGCCGCGAACCGGAGCTGCCGCGGCCGTACCGGACGCCGGGCGGGGTGCTGACCTCGTCGGTCGCGCTCATACTGGCCTGTGCGGCGCTGGTGGCGACCTTCCTGGTGGACGTGACGGCGGCCTTCGTCGCGCTGGCGGTGTACATCGCGGCCGTGGCGTACTTCGGCCTGTACAGCCGCAGGCATCTGGTGGCGAAGGCGCCGGAGGAGGAGTTCGCGGCGCTGGCGGCGGCCGAGGCGGAGCTGTCCCGGGACTGACCCGCCCGGTGTCGGAGACGGGGGACGGGGACGGAGGAGCAGAGCATGACGGCCAGGCCGCTGATCGGCATCAGCACGTACGAGGAGTCCGGGGTCCGGTGGGGCGCGTGGCGGATGGACGCCGCACTGCTGCCCCTCGGATACCCGCGGCTGGTGCAGCGGGCCGGCGGGCTGGCCGCGATGCTCCCGCCGGACGCGCCCGAGCAGGCCGCGGCGACGGTGGCCCGGCTCGACGGGCTGGTCGTCGCGGGCGGTCCCGACGTGGAGCCGGCCCGTTACGGCGCCGAGCCCGGGCCGCGCACCGGGCCGCCCGACCGTGCCCGGGACGCCTGGGAGCTCGCCCTGGTCCGGGCGGCGCTGGAACGCCGCGTTCCGCTGCTCGGGATCTGCCGGGGCCTGCAGGTGCTGGACGTCGCCCTGGGCGGCACCCTCGTCCAGCACCTCGACGGCCACGGGGGGGTGCCGGGGGTCTTCGGCCGGCACCCGGTCAAACCGGTGCCGGGCACCCGGTACGCCGACGCCGTCCCGGAGGAGACGTCCGTACCGGCCTTCCACCACCAGGCGGTGGACCGCTTCGGCACGGGCCTGATCCCCTCGGCGTACGCGGCGGACGGGACCGTGGAGGCGGTCGAACTCCCGACGGGCGCATGGGTCCTGGGCGTGCAGTGGCATCCGGAGATGGACGAGGACCTGCGGGTCGTACGCCGTCTGGTTCAGGCGGCCGCTCCACCGTGACCCGCGAGGCACCCCACCGGGACCCGTCCGCGCGGCGCCCGGCGCCCGGCCCCCGGCGCGTGAGGTGCTCAGCCTCGGGTCAGGGCCAGCAGGTCGCGGGCCGGGCCCGTGGGGCGGTGGCCGGTGGGCCAGACCGCGCGCAGGTCGCGGGCCAGGGCGATGCCGTCCACGGGGACGCGGACGAGGCGGCGCATCGTCAGCTCCTCCCCCACGGCCAGTTCGCTGAGGACGGCCGGGCCCGCGCCGCTGACCGCGGCGGCCTTCACCGCGGTCGTGGAGGACAGTTCGATCAGCGGGCGGGCCAGGCCGCCCAGCGCGGTGTCCAGGACCTGCCGGGTGCCGGAGCCCTTCTCGCGCAGGATGAGCGGGGTGGTCGCCAGTTCTTCGGCGGCGAGCGGGCGACGGCGGCGGGCCCAGGCGTGGGACGGTGCCGTCACCACGATCAGCCGGTCGTGGGCGATCACCGCGGAGTCCAGGCCCGTCGGCACGGTCAGCCCTTCGACGAAGCCCACGTCCGCTTCGTCCGCGAGCAGCCGCTGCGCGACCGTCGCGGAGTTCCCGGCCAGCAGGGACACCGCCGTGTCCGGCCGCTGCGCGCGCAGCGCGAGCAGCCAGCCCGGCAGCAGGTACTCGGCGATCGTCATGCTCGCCGCCACCCGCAGTCGTGAGTCCCGGCGGTCCCGCAGTGCCTGGGCGCCGGCGTCGAAGACCTCCGCGGCCTCCACGATCCGCCGTGCCCAGTCGGTGACGAGCGCTCCGGCGTCGGTCAGGCGCGATCCGCGCGGTGAGCGGTCCACCAGCGCCACACCGAGCTGCCGCTCCATGGACCGGACCCGGCTGCTGGCCGCCGGCTGGGTGATGCCCAGCTCGCGCGCCGCGCCGCCCAGACTCCCGACCCGCGCCACCGCCAGCAGCAGTTCCAGCGCCCCGAGGTCCGGCACCCGGTGGGCCAGGGTCCCCGTGGCCACAGGCCGCTGTCCCGCGTGGTCGTCCGTCGCACTCATCACGCCAGCCTATGCCGCGCGGTGCTACCGGCGGCCTGCCGCTCGCAGTTCCCGGGGCAGCACCGCCGCCGCCTCGGCCAGCGACGGCCCGTACCAGGTGAGGTGCCGGCCGCCGACCAGGGCACAGGGCAGTCCGGGAAAGGCGTCGGGTCCGTCGTCGGCGGTGAAGCGGTACGGCTCGTCGGGCAGCACGACGAGGTCCGGGGCCTTTGCGCGCAACGCGTCCAGGGGTACGCGGGGGTAGCGTTCCGGATGGCCCGCGTACAGGTGGTCGATGCCGAGGCGGGACAGCAGGTCGCCGGCGAAGGTGTCGCGGCCCAGCACCATCCAGGGCCGCCGCCAGACCGGCACGACCGCGGTCCGGCGGGTCGCCGGGGCTGCCACGGCCTCCCAGGCGGCTTCGGCGTCGTCCAGCCATCGGGGGCGGGTGCGCACGCCGCACGCCGTGAGCACCCGGGCCAGCTCGCCGAAGGCCTGGGGCAGCGTCCGTACCTCCGTCACCAGCACCTCGAGACCCGCCGCGCGCAGGGCGTCGAGGTCGGGGGCGCGGTTCTCCTCCTCGTTGGCGATCACCAGATCGGGAGCGAGGGCGGTGATCCGGCCGGCCTCCGGGTTCTTCGTGCCGCCGATCCGTACGACGTCCAGTCCGGCGGGATGCGTGCACCAGTCGGTGGCGCCGGCCAGGGCGCCGGGAGCGGACAGCGCCACGGCCTCGGTGAGGGACGGGACCAGGGAGACGATCCGCACGGAACTCACCGGCGGGGCTTGTCCCGGACCGCCTCGATGTGCTCGGCGACGGCGACGACGATCAGCCGCGTCTCCGCGACCGTGGCCCGCCACCGGTGCCGGACGCCTCCGGTGAGGTACAGGGTGTCGCCGCGGCCGAGGCGGTAGGCGCGGCCTTCCGCCTCGATCTCCACGGCGCCGTCCGCCACGTACATCAACTGGTCGTTGCGGAACTGGAGTTCACGCCCGGCGTCGTGGTCGCCGGTGAACTCGGAGGCGTGCATCTGGTGATGGCCCCGCACCAGGGACCGGACACGGGGTTCCGGCAGCTGCTCGGCGCCCTCCGCGCGGACGACGTCGACGCTGCACGCCGGGTCGGCGGCTGCGAGGAGTTCCACGGCGGTGGTGCGCAGGGCGTCGGCGACCTTCTCCAGGGAACTCTGGCTGGGGCGCGCGCGCTCGTTCTCGATCTGGCTCAGGAACGGGACCGACAGGCCGCTGCGCTGGGCCACGACGGCAAGCGTGAGATCGAGCGCGCGACGTCGCCGTCGCACGGCCGCGCCCACGCGCAGTGGCTGTTCTTTGTGGTCGCCCATCGCTTCGGCTCCCTCCTTCGCCCGTCGTCCCGTGTCTGTGCCCGCGTCCGTGCCCGTGGTTCCGGCGCACGCCTCCTGTTGAGCTGTCTGCACCCTACGCATGTTCGGCAGACCGTTTCAGGCGCCTGTCACGTCGTCGTCCTGTGCGGTCGCGCACAACCCACAGTTCACGCCAGCCGATGTGCGAGCCCTCCGGTCCGACGCGCGCAGGACGCAGGGTGTTTCCGCCATTGTCTCCCGAAGAGGGGCGGGAGGTCACGGCGAAGGACCGGAGGCTCGGGGAGGGCGTAGCGCTGCGTGATTGGCCGGATTCCTACCGTGTTCCCGCTCGGCTGTGCGCCCGTCGCAGCGCTGCGCCCGTTGCCGGGCCGCGCGCCCCGTCCGGTCTGTCCGTACATGCCGCGGGGGGGAGCGAGCGGTGCCGGGGGCCACCGCGGCGACCGGTGGTCGCCGCGGTGGCCTTCGGCGTCACTGCGGGGTCATGCGCCCCACCACGTCCGGGTGCTCCTCGAGCCAGGCGGCGACGGCCGCCTCCTCCTTGCCCTGGCCGCGGTCCTTGATCTCCTTCTCGAGCGTGCCGAGCTCGTCCTCACTCATCCTGAAACCCTTGATCCACTTGGTGAGTTCGGGGTACTGCCCGGGGAACGCCTTGTTCGCGATGGTGCGGATGGTGTTGCCCTCGCCGAAGAGCTTCTTGTCGTCCTTCAGCTTGGTCAGCTCGTACTCGCTGTACGACCAGTGCGGGGACCAGAGGGTGACCGCGATCGGCTCCTTCTTGGAGTAGGCGCGCTTGAGCTCGGCCAGCATCGCCGGCGTGGAGCCGTCGACGACCTTGTACTCCTCGTCCAGGCCGTATCCCGGCAGGACCTTGTTCTTGAGCAGGTCCATCTCGCCGGTGCCCGGTTCGATGCCGACGATCCGCCCGTCGAAGAGGTCCGCCTTGCCCTTGAGGTCCTCGAGGGACTTGACGTCCTTGACGTACGAGGGGACGGAGACCTCCAGCGAGGTCGGCTCGTACCAGGTGCCGAGGTCGACCAGTTCGTCCTTGCTCCGGTCCCAGAAGTTCTTCTGGGCGTACGGCAGCCAGGCGTCGAAGTTGAGGTCGATGTCCCCACTGGCGAGGCCGGTGTAGACCGGGCCGACCTCCATCTGCTTCAGGTTCATCCGGTAGCCGCGCCGCTCGAGGACGTTCTTCCACAGGTAGGTGATCGCGACGTCCTCCTCCCAGGGGAACCACGCGACGGTCAGCGGACGCTTCGCCTCGGCCGGGGTGGCGGCGGAGGCGGACTTCACCGGGGCCAGCTCGTCGACGACGTCCGGGTTGTCCTTGAGCCAGGCGCGGACGGCAGCCTGCTGCCTGCCCTTGCCGGCCTTGTTGATCTCGGCCTCCAGGCCGGTGAGTTGCTCCTCGGTCATCGAGAAGTTCTTCAGCCACTGGCCGACGGTGGGGTTCTCGGCGGTGAAGCCCTTGCGTCCCAGGGTGTGCACGGCGTCGCCCTCGCCCCAGGTGCCCTTGGGGTCCTTCAGCTTCTTGAGGTCGTAGTCGCTGTACGCCCAGTGCGGCGACCAGAGCGTGACGACGACCGGCTCCTGCTTGCTGTAGGCGCGCTTGAGCTCGGCCAGCATCGCCGGCGTGGAGCTGTCGACGACCTTGTACTCCTCGTCCAGGCCGTAGTCCGGCAGGACCTTGTCCTTGAGCAGGCCCATCATGCCGGCGCTGGACTCGATGCCGGTGATCTTCCCGTCGAAGGTACCGGCCTCGCCCTTGAGGTCCTCGAGGGAGTCGAAGTCCTCCATGTAGGCGGGCACGGCGAGTTCGAGCGTCGTCTCCTCGTACCAGGTGCCGAGGTCCTCGAGCCTGTCGCCGTACTTCTTCCAGTACTCGGCGTGGGTGGTGGGCAGCCACGAGTCCGTCTGGAAGTCGATGTCGCCCTGCGCGAGCGCGGTGTAGAGCGGGCCGGCGTCGAACTGTGTGGCCTCGACCTCGAAGCCGCGCCGTTCGAGGACCTCCTTCCACAGGAAGGTGGAGGCGACCCCCTCGTCCCAGGGGATGTAACCGATGGAGACCTTCTTGCCGTTGCCGACGTTCCCGGTCTCGGCAGCGGTGCCGGTACCGCCGCTTTTGCCGCTGCCGCCGAAGACGCCCATGCCGCCGGCCACCAGGGCCAGGACGACGACACCGATCACGGCGACCTGCGGGCGGGGCCGGTAGGACCAGATCTTCAGCCCCTGCGCGGCGCGGGCCTTGGCGGCGGCGCGCCGGCCGAGCGGGGACACCTGGGTGCCCAGGGCGCCGGTCATGCGGTCGAGATAGATCGCCAGGATGACGATGGCGAGGCCGGACTCGGCGCCGAGACCGATGTTGAGCTGGCCGATGGCCTCGATGACGGCACCGCCGAGGCCGCCGGTGCCGACCATGCCGGCGATCGCGGCCATGGACAGACCGAGCATGATCACCTGGTTGACGCCCGCCATCACGGTGGGCAGCGCCAGCGGCAGCTGGACGCGCAGCAGCGTGTTGCGGGGCGTGGTGCCGAACGCCTCGGCCGCCTCCACCAGGTCCTTGTCGACCTGGCGGATGCCCAGCTCGGTCATGCGCACGCCGGGGGCGAGCGCGAAGATCAGGGTGGCGACGATGCCGGGGGCGGGCCCCGTCCCGAAGAAGAGGATCGCCGGGATGAGGTAGATCATCGCGGGCAGCGTCTGCATGAAGTCCAGGACCGGCCGCACCAGGGCGCTGACCCGGTCCGAACGTGCCGCCCAGATGCCTACGGGCACTCCGACGACCAGCGCGATGAGGGTGGCGACGACGACCAGTGACAGCGTCACCATCGAGTCCGCCCACAGTTCCATGGAATCGATGAAGGCGAATCCCAGGAAGGTGAGGACACCGGCGAGAGTGCCGCGCAGCCAGAAGGCGATCACCGCGAAGATACCGGCGAGCAGCAGCGGCTCGGGCGCCTGGAGGACGGCGTTGACGCCGTCGTAGGCACCGGTGAAGACGGCCTTGAAGAAGTCGAACAGCCAGGTCACATGAGCGAGCAGCCAGTCGACACCGCTGTTGACCCATTCGCCGAGCGGGATCCTAGGCACGGGCCATCACCTTCTCGCCCTCACCGCGCGGGGAGTCGCAGGTACCGGGGGCGCCCTCCTCGTCGCCGATGAAACCGACGAGCCGCTGCCGGGGCACGACGCCGATGACCGCGCCCTCGCCGTCGAGGACCGCCACGGGGTGCGCCGCGCGGGCGCTCATCGCGCACAGGTCGGTGAACGGCGTCTGCGCCGTCGCGGTCTCGCACGTGCAGTCGGCCTCGTCGCCGCGCACCTCGCGCTCCATCACGGCTCCGGCGGTCAGCACCCGGGAGCGGTCGACGTCCTGGGTGAAGGAGGCGACGTAGTCGTTGGCCGGGCGGATCAGGATGTCCTGCGCGGTGCCGATCTGCACGATACGGCCGTCGCGCATCACCGCGATGCGGTCGCCCAGGCGCATGGCCTCGTTGAGGTCGTGCGTGATGAAGACGATCGTCTTCTTCAGCTTCTTCTGCAGCTCCACCAGCTGGTCCTGCATGTCGCGGCGGATCAGCGGGTCGAGCGCGCTGAAGGACTCGTCCATCAGCAGCAGGTCCGCGTCGGTCGCGAGCGCGCGGGCGAGGCCCACACGCTGCTGCATGCCGCCGGAGAGCTCGTCGGGCCACGACTTCTCCCAGCCGGCCAGGCCGCACAGGGCGAGCGCCTCGTCGGCGCGGCGTTCGCGCTCGGCGCGGGGCACGCCCTGCACTTCCAGACCGTAGGCGGCGTTCTCACGGACGCTGCGGTGCGGGAACAGCGCGAAGTGCTGGAAGACCATGCTGATCTTCTTGGAGCGGACCGCGCGCAGCTCGCGGTCGGACAGCGCGGTGAGGTCCTCACCGTCGAACCGGACCGATCCGGCGGTCGGCTCCGACAGGCCGTTCAGCATGCGCAGCAGGGTGGACTTGCCGGAACCGGACAGGCCCATGACGACGAAGATCTCGCCGGGCTCCACGGTGAACGAGGCGTCGATGACGGCCGCCGTGGTTCCGTGGGCACGCAGCTCCTCACGGTCGGTCTCGTTCTGGCGCAGTCTCTCGACTGCCTGGCCCGGTCGTCTGCCGAACACCTTGTAGAGGTGTTCGGCCTCTAGCCTGGTTGACACGCGTACCTCTTGTCTCGACGGCGATGGAGCGGAGCGGCGCCCGCCGGGACGGCTCACGCGTGCGGACGGTTGAACCTGCAACCGGCATCGCTCCGGGGCCGCGCCTCCCCCTTTTCCCCCACCCCAAACACCATCGTGTCCTGCGTCACATTCAGGCCGCGCCGTGCCGTGCGCGGCGCGGCCCGGGCCGGTGCCGTCGGGCGGCTGCCGGGCCCTGTCGGTGGCGTACGGCATGATGCGGAGCGTGACCGGACGACTGATGCTCCTCGATACCGCTTCTCTTTACTTCCGGGCCTACTTCGGTGTCCCGGACTCCGTCAGGGCCCCGGACGGCTCGCCGGTGAACGCCGTGCGCGGGCTGCTCGACTTCATCGACCGCCTGGTCAAGGACCACCACCCGGACGATCTGGTCGCCTGCATGGACGCCGACTGGCGCCCGGCGTGGCGGGTGGAGCTGATCCCCTCCTACAAGGCGCACCGCGTGGCCGAGGAGCGCCCGTCGGGCCCCGACGAGGAGGAGGTGCCCGACACGCTGTCTCCTCAGGTGCCGGTCATCGAGGCCGTGCTGGACGCCGTCGGCATCGCGCGCGTGGGCGTCCCCGCGTACGAGGCGGACGACGTGATCGGCACGTTCACCGCGCGGGCGCGCGGCCCGGTGGACATCGTCACCGGGGACCGCGACCTGTACCAGCTGGTGGACGACGCGCGCGGGGTGCGGGTGCTGTATCCGCTCAAGGGCGTCGGCACGCTCCAGATCACCGACGAGGCCGTGCTGCGCGAGAAGTACGGGGTGGGCGGCTCGGGGTACGCGGATCTGGCGCTGCTGCGGGGTGACCCGAGCGACGGCCTGCCGGGCGTACCGGGAGTGGGCGAGAAGACCGCCGCCAAGCTGCTGGCCGAGTTCGGCGACCTGGCCGGGATCCTGGCGGCGGTCGGCGACCCGCAGGCCGGGCTCACCCCGACCCAGCGGAGGCGCCTCACCGAGGCGGGCCCGTACCTGGCGGTCGCCCCGAAGGTCGTACGGGTCGCGGACGACGTCCCGCTCCCGGAGGTCGTCACGGCGCTGCCGCGGACGCCGCGCGACCCGGAGGCCGTACGGGAACTGGCGGCCCGCTGGGGCCTGGGCGGTTCCCTGCAGCGGCTGCTGGCCACCCTCGCGCGGTAGGAGCACCGCCGGTGCGCACGGGTGATCACTGAAAGGAAATGTTAACTTAGGTAAACCTAACTGAGTGACAGGGAGACCCCCATGGCACAGCGACCGGTACGCCAGCCGCGCAGGCCCCACTCCGGGCGGGTGCTCCGCACCGAGCGGCTGACCCCGCACATGCAGCGGGTGGTGCTGGGCGGCGAGGGCCTGGCCGGCTTCACGGCGGACACCTGCACCGACCACTACGTGAAGCTGCTGTTCCCCGCCGAGGGCGTCACCTACCCCGAGCCGTTCGACATGCAGCGGATCCGCGAGGAGTTCCCGCGCGAGCAGTGGCCGGTGACCCGGACGTACACCGTGCGCCACTGGGACGCCGGACATCGCGAGCTGACGCTGGACTTCGTGATCCACGGCGACGAAGGGCTGGCAGGCCCCTGGGCCCGGCGGGTCCTGCCGGGCGAGACCGTGTTCCTCATCGGCCCCGGCGGCGCCTACGCCCCCGACCCGAGCGCCGACTGGCACCTGCTGGTGGGCGACGAGAGCGCGCTGCCCGCGATCGCCCGGTCGCTGGAGGCCCTGCCGAGCGGGGCCAGGGCGTACGCCTTCGTGGAGGTCGAGGGGCCCCAGGAGGAGCAGAAGATCGACTCCGAGGTGACGGTCACCTGGCTGCACCGGGGGGACCGTCCCGTCGGTGAGGCTCTGGTGGAGGCCGTACGGGGCCTGGAGTTCCCCGAGGGCCGGGTGCACGCCTTCGTCCACGGCGAGGCGCACTTCGTGAAGGAGCTGCGCCGTATGCTGCGGGTCGAGCGGCAGATCGCGCGCGAGGACCTCTCGATCTCCGGTTACTGGCGGCGCGGTCACGACGAGGACGGCTGGCAGGCCTCGAAGCAGGAGTGGAACGCACGGGTCGAGGCGGAGCAGGAGCAGTCGGAATCGGCGGCCACGGCCGGCTGAGCCGCCCCCGGGTCGCACCTGGAGCACCCTCGGACCACCACTGATCCGCTGTCCTGCCCGAGCCGGCGTCCCGGTGCCCCGGCCGGCGCACGCGGCGGCTCCGGTCGGGTGAACCCCGGCCCCCGCGCCGCGGCGGGCGGCGTGGCGTGGCGTCCCGCCACCGCCCGCTGCCCGAGGATCCGGGCGCGTGACAGTCACCTTCGAAGAACTCGTGGCCAAGCAGCGTGCGGCGGACGAGGCGCATGTCCGTGTGCGCCATCTGCGGGAGACCTACGGGTCTCCCACGGGCACCAAGTGGAGCAGCCGGCAGACCACCACCTGGGAGACGGCCTGGCGGGCCTGGCGCGACCTGGCCCGTGACGTCCAGGTGGCGGTGAGCGAGCACGCGCAGGCCGAGGGGAAACCGCGCCATGTGGTCGAGGCCGAGGTCAGACGGGCGGTGGGGCACGAGGAACAGGGTGGGGCGGACGCGTAGCCTTGGTCCTCGTGACCCGCAGACGCAGGACCGTCCCGCCCTCCCCGCTGCCGCAGCGCGACGGCGTGGACCCGGTACGGGTGCGGCTGCCCGGTGCGGGGTCGTGGGCCACCGTACGGGACCATCTCGCGGCCCGGCTCCGGGCCGGCTCCGACGTCGTCGACGGCATGTTCGACGCGGGGCTGATCGTGGGCGTGGACGGGCGGCCCGTGCCGGCCGACGCCCCCTATGTGCCAGGACTGTTCGTGTGGTTCCACCGGGAGCTGCCGGCCGAGGTGCCGGTGCCGTTCCCGCTGGGGATCGTGTACCGGGACGAGCACATCGTCGTCGCCGACAAGCCCCACTTCCTGGCCACCACCCCGCGCGGCAGCCATGTCACCGAGACCGCGCTGGCCCGGCTGCGCCGCGAGCTGGGCATCCCGCTGCTGGGCGCCGCGCACCGTCTCGACCGGCTCACCGCCGGGCTGGTGCTGTTCACCGTGCGGCCCGAGGAGCGGGGCGCGTACCAGACGCTGTTCCGCGACCGGCTGATCCACAAGGAGTACGAGGCCGTCGCGCCCCATGACCCGGCGCTCGTCCTGCCCCGGACCGTGCGCAGCCGGATCGTGAAGGAGCGCGGGGTACTGGCCGCCCGCGAGGTCGAGGGCGAACCGAACGCGCTCAGCCGGGTCGAGCTCCTGGGCCACCGGGCCGACGGCCTCGCCCGGTACCGGCTGGTGCCCGGCACCGGGCAGACCCATCAGCTGCGGGTGCACATGAACGCCCTGGGCGTGCCGGTCCTCGGCGACCCCCTGTATCCGGAGGTGACCGGCCCCGTCCCGGCCGGTGACTTCCGGCGCCCGCTGCAACTGCTGGCGCGGACACTGGAGTTCACCGACCCGGTGACGGGGGCACGGCACCGGCTGCACAGCGGCCGGACGCTCACGGCGTGGACGTCGTACGAGGACTGGGCCGCGGACGACCGCGCCGACGACGGCCGCGCTCCGGACGGCCGAATCCCCGAGGCACCGGCCGGCACGGCCCGGACCGCTGTCCAGCGGCCGCCGCCGGCCCCCCTCGCCCCCGGTCAGTAGCCGCGCCACCAGCACAGGAAGCGCTGCCAGGCGCCCGGCGCGCGAGCCGGCTCCGCGGGGCCGGCAGCGGCCACCGGCTCGGCGACCGGTGGCTCGGCCGACCGGGCCGCCCGCTGCGGACCCGGCTGCGGGTCCGGTGTCCCGGCCGGCGCCGCGGGCCGCGGGGCGGGGACGTCGTGGTGGCCGAACGGCTCGGGAGAGGTGGCGGACGGCGGTGCCGGCTCCCCCGGTGCGGAACTGCCGATGTGCCAGTCGCGGCGCGGGGCCGTCGGCTGGGCGTCGTGGTTCGGCCGCTCGGTGATGTCCTGCGGCGGCCTGGGGGTGAACCGGACCGGCAGTTCGACGAGATGGCGCGAGGCGATCGACTCGGTGTGGCGCAGATCCTCGTCGTCGACGTCGAGCTCGAGGTCGGGCAGCCGCATCAGCAGCGCGTCGACGCCGATCTCGGCGATGGCACGCCCGATGTCCTGCCCGGGGCACTCGTGCGGGCCGCCGCTGAAGGCGAGGTGGGAGCGGTTGCCCTGCATGTGGGCGGTCGGGTCCGGGCGCACCCGCGGGTCCACGTTCGCCGGGGCCGGGGCGAACAGCAGTCCGTCGCCCCGGCGGATGCGCTGGCCGCCGAGTTCCGTCTCCTGTTTGGCGAAGTAGGCGAAGATGGTGCTGAACGGCGGTTCGTCCCACAGCAGTTGCTCCACCGCCTCCGGCACGGTCATCTGGCCGCCGTTGAGCTGGGCCCGGAAGCGCGGGTCGACGAGCACCGTCCGCAGCACGTTGGCGAGGAGGTTGGCGGTCGACTCGTAGGCGGCGATGAGCACCACCCGCAGGTGCTCCCTGACCTCGTCGTCGGTCAGTTCGGCCGGGTGGGTGATGAGATGGCCGGCGAAGTCGTCCTGCGGTTCCAGCCGGCGGCGCGCGGTGAGCCGGCCCAGCACGTCCATGACGTACGCGTTGCTGGCGATGGCGGTCTCGGTGCCCCTGAGCATGTCACGGGCCGACTCGACCATCCGGTCGTTGTACTCGTCGGGCATGCCGAGGATGTGGCACATCACGGCCATCGGCAGGTGCTCGGCGTACTGGCTGACGACCTCGGCCTCGCCCACTTCGCAGAACCGGTTGACGAGGCGCTGGGTGCAGCGGTTGATGTGCCGGCGCAGGCTGCGGAAGTCGATGGTCGACAGGGCGAAGTCGATCGCGCCGCGCAGTCGTTGGTGCTCGTCACCCTCGGCGTGGGCGCACATCGGCTGCCAGGCGATGTGCGGCATCAGCGGGTGGTCGGGTTTGACCAGGCCGTCCCGGAGCGGGGACCAGATGCGGCTGTCGCGGGTGTACTGCGCGGGGGTGCGCACCATGTGCAGGTTCTCGGTGTGGCCGAGGACCACCCACACCGGCACGTCGTCGTGGAGCAGCGCGGGCGCCACGGGGCCGTGTTCGGCGCGGAGTTCCTCGTACAGCTTCTTCAGGTCCGCCGACTCGTGCAGCCGGTGCAGTCCCCCGGGACCCTGCCCGTGCGCGGGGCAGCCGGGGGGCGGGGCGGGACGGGAGCCGTCCGTTCCGGCCGGGGAGTGGGATTCAGGCGTCACAGTGGTCGCTCCGGAGAACAGGGGGAGAGCAGGGGATCGGGGGTGTCAGGTGCGCGAGCCCGTCATGGCGAGCGAGTGCAGGAACCGCATCAGCGTGACCAGTACGTCCCGGCTGGAGGCGCGGCGTCGTACGTCGCAGTCCATGATCGGGACGTCCTGGGGCAGGTCGAGCGCCGTCCGCAGATCCGCGAAGGGATAACGGGGCGCGTCCGGGAAGGTGTTGACGGCCACGACGAAGGGCACGCCGCGTTCCTCCAGCCGTCCCATGACGTCGAAGCTGACTTCCAGGCGGCGTGTGTCGACCAGCACCACCGCACCGAGCGCTCCCTCGAACAGACCGTTCCACAGGAACCAGAAGCGCTCCTGGCCCGGGGTGCCGAACAGGTAGAGCACCAGCTGCTCGGTGATCTTGATGCGGCCGAAGTCCATGGCCACCGTGGTGGCCGTCTTGGACGCGGACCCGAAGTTGTCGTCGACTCCTACGCCGGCCTGGGTCATGGTCTCCTCGGTGGTCAGCGGCTTGATCTCGCTGACCGACCCGACCATGGTCGTCTTGCCGACCCCGAAACCGCCCACGATCACGATCTTCGCCGCGGCCTCGGCCGTGTGCGGCAGCTGATCCTCGGTCCGGGGGCCCGGGATCGTCTCAGAGCCTTTGAAGTCCATGCATCACCGCTTCGAGAAGGGAACGGTCGGGGAGCGCCTTGCGGACGATCGGGGCGCGCGCCTGCACCAGTTCCGCCGCCAGCATCTCGGTGAGCAGCACGGTCACCACGCCGAACGGCAGGCTGAGGTAGGCCGAGAGTTCGGCCACGGACAGGGGGGCGGCGCAGAGCCGGAGCAGTGCCGCCTGCTCGGGCGTGGCGGAGTGCGGGGGGTCCTCGACGCGCGACACGATCAGCGTCACGAGGTCGAGGTCCGCGCGGTTCCCGTCCGCGCCGGTGACGACGTACAGCCGCTCCGGGTTGGGCCGTTCGGTCTCCTTCTTGTCCGTGGCCGGTTGCGGAGGAGGGTCCTCCTGCGGGGAGCGCCTCTGGCGTTGCGGAGGAGTCATACGGTCGTCCCGTTCCGGCGGGGCGGGCTGGTGAGATGGGCGCCGATACGGACCACGAGGTCGCGCATCATGGCCCCCATCCGCCCGGGTTCACAGGTCATGTCGGAGAGCACCGCGAGATAGGCGTTGGCGCCGGCGGCCATGAGGTAGAAGTAGCCGCCGTTGATCTCGATGATCACCATCTTCATCTCGCCGTCGCTGCGCGGAAGTTCCCCGGCGACCGCACCGGCGAGGCTCTGCACGCCGGCACAGGCGGCGGCGACCCGGTCGGCGGCGTCCGGCTCGCCGCCGAAGCGGGCGATGCGCAGACCGTCGGCCGAGAGCACCACGATCATCTCGACGCCGGGTACACCGTCGGCGAGCTCCTTGAGCATCCAGTCGAAGTTGGCCCGTTGCTGGATCACTTGAGGTCCCCCTCGTCGTCGGCCTCGGTGCGGGCCGGTTCGTTGATCAGATGCAGGTACGCGGTCGGGTTCCGGGTGAAGTCGGTGGGGTGGACGCCGGGTTCGAGGTCCTTCTTCAGGCCGTCCCAGAACGCGTCGACCCACAGCCCGGGTTCGCGGTCGTCCTTCGGCTCGGCCGGTTCGGGCTCGGGGGCCGGCCAGGGCGACCTGATGGTCTCGCCCCGCTCGGCGGCCTCCCGCTCGGCCCGTTCGGCGGCGGCCTGCTCGGCGTACCGCTGGGTCAGCGACGTCTTCACCCGGCTGCGGCGTTGCGGCAGCCCGTTGGAGGTCCATTCGGTGACCTCGGGGACGTCGTCCTCCATGGAGACGGTGGCGGGGATGCTGGGGCTGGTGGGGCGGCGCTTCTTGGGGGCGCGCTTGGGGCCGGGAAGCGCGTCGACCTGCATGGGCACGGCGGTCGCGCCGATGCCGTGGGCGAGGCCGACGCCGGGCTCGGTGGTCATCATGTCGCTGGGCACGATGAGGACCGCGCGGACGCCTCCGTAGGCGGAGGCCCGCAGCGAGACCTGCATCTTGTATCCGGAGCAGAGCCGGCCGATGACGGCGAGGCCCAGACGGGGGCTCGTGCCGAGGTCCTGGAGGTCGACACCCGCCTTGGCCTGCTCCAGCTTGTCCTCGATCCGGGCCCGCGCCTTCTCGTCGAGGCTGACTCCGGCGTCCTCGATCTCGATGGCGACGCCGGTCTGCACCTCGATGGCGGTGACGTGGACCTTGGTGTGGGGCGGGGAGTAGCGCGTGGCGTTGTCGAGGAGTTCGGCGACGGCGTGGATGACCGGCTCGACGGAGATGCCCTTGATGTTGACCTTGGCGATGGACTTCAGGTCGATGCGCCGGTACTCGAGGATGCGGGACATCGCGCCGCGCAGCACGCTGTAGAGGGCGACGGGTTCGGGCCACTGGCGTCCGGGGCGGCCGCCGCCCAGTACGGAGATGGAGTCGGCGAGGCGGCCGATCAGCGCGGTGCCGTGGTCGATGCGCAGCAGGTCGTCGAAGACCTCGGGGTTGCGGCCGTGGTCCTCCTCCATCTCCCTCAGTTCCTTGGCCTGCTGGTGGACGATCGCCTGGACGCGGCGGGCGATGCTGACGAAGGAGCGCTGGGAGGAGTCGCGCAGGGCCTCCTCGTCGTCGATGATCTTCAGCATCGTCTTGAGCAGCTTGATCTGGTACTCGGGCAGGTCACGCCAGGCCGGGTTGACCTCCTTGAGATGGAGGAGCACTTCCCTGGGGGTGTTTCCGCGGTGCAGGAAGTCCAGGGCCTCGGGGACGACGGCGTCCGCGAAGTGCAGCGTCTCCGTGTCGTGGGAGGCGATCCGCGCTTCCAGATACGCGCGGTGACGTTCGTGTTCGGCTCGCTCGTCCCGCAGGACGCGGCCGCGGCGCACCGCCTCGGCCGCGGCGGCGATCACCAGCAGGGTGGCGACGACGCCGCAGGTGCCGACGGCGATCCGGGCGGGCTCCGTCACCAGGGCGACGGCGGCTCCGGTTGCCGCGGCCATCAGTATGGCCGGCAGCAACAGCACGCGAGCGTAGGGAAGTTCGCGTCGACCGGGCGGGGATTGGACACTCACCATGTAGGCCTCTGAAAGCGAATCGGCTGGCGGTCGGGGGGACGTACGGGCGGGGACGGACCGGGAGATGACGGGAGCCATCTGCTCAACAGGGAACAGACACACGAATTCATCCCAACTCGGTGCGCTGCGGGCGAGCTTAGTCCGACGGGATCAACGCCGTGTCATATTCGGCAAGTGCCGGAAACGACCCCTGGGGCAGGAGTACGCTCGAGCCCATTTACACGCTCGGACACCGTTCGCACACCCCGCGTAACGCCGTACGGGCGTGCGCATCCCACTCACCGTGAAGGGTGAAGCACGCGGCCGACGGCCGCGGAATCATCCGGTCCTGTTGCCGGCGGGGCACCGGGGACGCGGAAGCCCGGCGCACACGGAGCGCGCCGGGCTTCACCGGGTGGGGCACGGGCCGAGCCCGTCCGCCGTCACCCCACGGACGAGTAGGCCACCACTCCGCGCAGCAGTCCGTCGACCGCCTTGCGGGCGTTCTTCGCGACCGTGGAGCCCTCCACCGCCGGGGCCGCGGCCGAGATCTGGCCGAGGACGTCGATGACCTGCTTGCACCAGCGCACGAAGTCCCCCGCCGGCATCTCCACCTCGCGCAGCACCTCGTCGAGCCCCTTGCCGGATGCCCACATGTAGGCGGCCCAGGCGAAGCCGAGGTCGGGTTCGCGCTGGCCCACACCCTCGGTCTGGGTGATCCGGAAGTCCTCCTCCAGGGCGTCCAGCCGCCCCCAGATGCGGACCATCTCGCCGAGCGCGGACTTCGCCCTGCCGGAGGGCACCTTGGGCACCACCGCGTCGTCGCTGACCCGCGCCTCGTACACCAGGGCCGAGACGCAGGCGGCGAGTTCGGCCGGGCCGAGCTGCTCCCAGACGCCCTCCCGCAGGCATTCGCTGGCCAGCAGGTCGAGTTCGCCGTACAACCGGGCGAGCCGCTTGCCGTGTTCGGTGACCTCGTCGCCGCGCAGGTAGTCCAGCTCGGTCAGCAGGGCGACGATACGGTCGAAGGTACGGGCGATGGTGTTCGTCCGGCCCTCGATGCGCCGCTCCAGCTGCTTGGTGTCCCGCCGCAACCGGTGGTAGCGCTCGGCCCAGCGGGCGTGGTCCTCCCGGTCGTCGCAGCCGTGGCACGGGTGGGCGCGGATCGCCTTGCGCAGCCGGTCGATCTCCCTGTCGTCGGCCGCCTGGGAGCGCCGCTTGCGGTGCCGCTCCGGCTCGATGTGCCCGGCCTTGGTCCGCAGCGCGGAGGCCAGGTCGCGGCGGGACTGCGGCGAGCGCGCGTTGAACGACTTCGGGATCCGCATCCGCTCCAGTGCCTCGACGGGCGCCGGGAAGTCGATCGACGCCAGCCGCTTGACCTGCCGCTCCGCGGTCAGCACCAGGGGGCGCGGCCCGTCGTGGTACTCGATGCCGCGGTGGCCGCCCGCACGGCCCGCGGGCAGGCCCGGGTCGAGGACCAGCGCCAGCCCGGCGTACTTGCCCGCGGGTACGTGGATGATGTCGCCGGGCTTGAGCTTCTCCAGGGCGACGGCCGCCTCCGCGCGCCGCTGCGACGCGCCCTGGCGGGCCAGCTCCGTCTCCCGGTCCTTCAGGTCGCGGCGCAGCCGCGCATATTCCTCGAAGTCGCCGAGGTGGCAGGTCATGGAGGCCTGGTAGCCCTCGAGGCCCTCCTCGTTGCGCTGCACCTGCCGCGAGATGCCGACCACCGAACGGTCCGCCTGGAACTGGGCGAACGACGTCTCCAGCAGCTCGCGCGAGCGGTGCCGGCCGAACTGCTCGACCAGGTTGACCGCCATGTTGTACGAGGGCCTGAAGCTGGAGCGCAGCGGATAGGTGCGGGTGCCGGCCAGCCCCGCGAGGTGCTCGGGGTTCATGCCGCGCTGCCACAGCACGACCGCGTGGCCCTCGACATCGATGCCGCGCCGGCCGGCCCGGCCGGTCAGCTGGGTGTACTCGCCGGGGGTGATGTCGGCGTGCTGCTCGCCGTTCCACTTGACGAGCTTCTCCAGCACCACCGAGCGGGCGGGCATGTTGATGCCCAGGGCGAGGGTCTCGGTCGCGAAGACCGCCTTGACCAGGCCGCGGACGAACAGCTCCTCGACGACCTCCTTGAACGTCGGCAGCATGCCCGCGTGGTGGGCCGCGATGCCGCGCTCCAGGCCCTCCAGCCACTCGTAGTAGCCGAGGACGTGCAGGTCCTCGGTGGGGATGGAGGCGGTGCGCTCCTCGACGAGGGAGCGGACCTGCTCCCTCGCCTGCTCGTCGTTGAGCCGCAGCCCCGCGTACAGGCACTGCTGGACGGCGGCCTCGCAGGCGGCGCGGCTGAAGATGAAGGTGATGGCGGGCAGCAGGCCCTGGGCGTCGAGCCGCTCGATCACCTCGGGCCGGCCCGGTGTCCAGACCCGCGTGCGCTGTCTGCGCTCCCGCTCCCGGTCCGCCTCGCGCGTGTTCCGGCCGCGGCGCCTCTCGCCCCACGCCGGGCGGGTCGCCTCCATCCGGGCCATCCGCGTGAGGTCGGGGTTGACGGCCTTCTTCCGGCCCTCGCCCTCCTCGAACAGGTCGTAGATCCGGCGCCCGGCGAGTACGTGCTGGAACAGTGGCACGGGCCGGTGCTCGGAGACGATGACCTCGGTGTGGCCGCGCACGGTGTCCAGCCAGTCGCCGAACTCCTCCGCGTTCGACACCGTCGCCGAGAGGGACACCAGGGTCACCGACTCGGGGAGGTGGATGATCACTTCCTCCCAGACGGCGCCCCTGAAGCGGTCGGAGAGGTAGTGCACCTCGTCCATGACCACGTACCCGAGGCCGAGGAGCGTCTGCGAGCCCGCGTACAGCATGTTCCGCAGCACCTCGGTGGTCATCACGACCACGGGGGCACCGGAGTTGACGCTGTTGTCGCCGGTGAGCAGGCCGACCTTGTCGGCGCCGTAGCGGCGGCACAGGTCGGCGTACTTCTGGTTCGACAGCGCCTTGATGGGCGTCGTGTAGAAGCACTTCTTGCCCTGCTGGAGAGCGAGGTGGACGGCGAACTCGCCGACGATCGTCTTGCCCGAGCCGGTGGGCGCGGCCACCAGCACGCCCTTCCCCGCTTCGAGCGCCTGGCAGGCCTCGATCTGGAAGGGGTCGAGACCGAAGTCGTACATCTCGCGGAAGGAGGCGAGTGCGGTGGCCTGCTCGACAGCGCGCCTGCGTGCTGCCGCGTACCGCTCGGCCGGTGAGAGGTCCTCTGTCATCGTGCTTTCGAGCGTACCGGGCCGCGCCGACAACAGGACGATCATTATCCGGATCCAGGAGCCGACGCGGCCCGTCAGGGGCCCACGCCCCGCACCGCGCCGCGTACGCAGCTCGCGTTCGGCGGCAGGGGCCCGAGCGGTTCGCCGTCCCCGTAACCGGTGACCTGTTCGGCGGCCGGCTCCACCCGCGACGCCCGGAACACGCTCGCTTCGGGGCGGCCGACGCGCGTTCCGCGGTGCACGGCGGGGAGGGTCCGCGGCGGCGGCCGGCCGCGCCGCTCGGGCGCCCCGGCCGCGGCCCGCGGCGGCGGGGGGACGAAGAGGGTGGTCCCGCCGGCCGCCTTGTGACCCTGCGAGCCCCGCCCCGGTCCTCAGGTCACGTCGTCGTAGCCGTTGACCCGGTCCGTGCTCGCCTGCTCGGGCAGGGCGCGCCGGGCCGGCACGGGTTCGGCCTCGCCGATGTCCTCGGGGGTGAGGTCCAGCTCGGAGGCCTCGTCGTCGGCGGGGCCCATGGCCTCCAGACGGCGCCTGCGGCGGTCGTTGAACAGGGAGACACCGACAGCCAGGAAGTACAGGATCCAGATCGGTCCGGCGAGGGCCATCATGGTCAGCGGGTCGGTGCTCGGCGTGGCCAGGGCCGCGAACAGCGTGATGCCCATGACCATGCCGCGCCACCAGCCGAGCATGCGCTTGCCCGTCAGCGCCCCGGTGAAGTTGAGCATGATCAGCAGCAGCGGCAGTTCGAAGGAGAGCCCGAAGACGATGACCATGCGCGTGACGAGGTCGAGCAGGTCGTCCAGCGGCAGCAGGTTGTCGACGGCGTACGGGGTGAACTCGATGAGCACCTTCGCCGTGGTCGGCAGCACCCGGTAGGCGAAGTAGCCGCCGGCGAGGAAGAGGGGGAAGCCCGTCGCGACGAACGCGTAGGCGTACTTCCTCTCGTGCCGGTGAAGGCCGGGCGCGACGAACGACCACAGCTGGTACAGCCAGACCGGCGAGGCCAGGACGACGCCGGCCATCAGGGAGACCTTCAGCGCCAGGGTGAACGGCGTGAGCAGACCGTTGATGGTGATCTGCGCGCAGGGCTGCTCGTCGCGTGCCGAGGCGGCGATCTCCTCGAAGGACTTCGCGCAGCCGACCGATTTGAGCACCGGTTCGGTGAAGAAGTTGATGATCTCGTTGTAGAAGAAGGCCGCGCCGACCGTCACCAGGACGATGGCCAGCAGCGCCTTCGCGAGCCGGTTGCGGAGCTCACGAAGGTGTTCCGCGAGGGGCATCCGCCCCTCGGGATCCCTCTCCTGCTTGCGGGCAGACTTGAGCAACCCACGTTCCCATCTCGTGCGGCGGGCCGGACACGGTCCGGCCCTGCGTCAGCGCTTGGTCGTGTCCGTCGGCTCCGTCACCGGGCGGGAGCTGGTCACGTCACCGGGGGCGGCCTGGATGGTGCGCTGCGCCGGGGAGTCGTCGCCCGGGGCCGGCGGGTCGGCGGGGGCGGAGGACTTGTCCTTGTCCTCCTTCATCGCCTTGGCCTCGCTCTTGAGGATGCGGGCGGACTTGCCGAGCGACCGCGCCATGTCCGGAAGCTTCTTCGCGCCGAACAGCAGGATGATGACGACGAGGATGAGAATGATCTCGGGAGCTCCGAGCCTTCCGAACATTTCTTTACCTTCTCACCGAGGCTGCTGGGGTGGGATGCTGCCCTGTCCGGTCGTTCGGACACGCGTCCGATGACCGCGTTGTCAGCGATCGTAACGCTCAGGGGTGAACGTAAGGCAATCCCCGTGCGTACTCCCGTCCGCGGTCCGGGCCTCGTTCTCCGGGCCGCGGTCAGCAGCGTACCCGCCCGGGTCGGCAACCCGACAGGGCGTGCGGACCCGGACGGTCGTCCCGGGCCGGGTCAGAGCGCTTGTGCGGAGCGTGCCGCGCCGGCCGCCGCCCGCTCCAGGTCCTCGGCGGCCCGGCCGATACGGCTCGCCGAGTCCGCGACCTGTCTGCCGAGCCGCTCCGCCTCGACGAAGACCCGTACGGCGAACACCCCGAGCACCACAAGCCCCAGGAACCCCACAGCAACCGCGAACATCGCCCAGAACATAGGGCGAGCCTAGACGGTCCCCGTCCGCGCGGAACGCCCGGCGCCCGGGAGGGGGACCGCGCGCCGCCGGGACATGAGCCGGGCGGCCTCTACGCCGTCGAGTGCAGCCGCAGGGTGCTGACCCCGCCGCCGGTGAGGAGTTCGACGACCCGCTCCCCCGCCGGCTTACGGACCGCCGTCTCGCACGCGGGGCAGGTGAACGAGTAGAAGGTGGTGCGTCTGCTGGCCCCTATGACCAGGCGCAGCGCGCTCGCGCCCAGCTCGAAACGCCCCCTGCAGTCCGGGCAGCCCGCCCGGAACACGACCGGCGCCACGCTCCTCATCCCGGAGAACGCGGACGCCACCGTCATGCCCCGTGCTCCGGGGGCCGGTGCTCCGGGGGTGGCCGACTCGCTCACAGTCCTCGCTCCTGCCTGTCGTCCTGCCCGCCCCGGACCGCGCACACCGTGTGCGGCCCGCTCATCCGGCCGCCCCGGCGCCGTCGTACGCCGCCAGCGCCTCGCGGGCCGCCCGCCGGGCGCTGTCCGCGAGGTCGTCCGGTGTGACGATCCGGCCGTCCCGCCCGAGACGCAGCGCCAGCCGCTTGAGCGACGCCGGGTCGGGTGTCCGCAGGGTGATACGCAGCCCGCCGTCCGGCAGCTCGTCCGCGCTGTCGTGCGGGTAGTACTCGGCGACCCAGCGACCGCCCGGCCCGACCTCGACCACGACCTCCGGATCCTCCGCCGCCGGCTGCATCAGACCTTCCGACAGGTCCCGCAGTTCGACCTCGGGCGGCGCGGACGGCTCGTCGAGGATCCTGATCTCGGCGACCCGGTCGAGCCGGAACGTGCGGCGCGCCTCGGAGCGGCGGCACCAGGCCTCCACATAGGTGTGGCCGACACTGACCAGGCGGATGGGGTCGATCTCGCGCTCGCTGAGCTCGTCGCGGGCGGGCGAGTAGTAGCGGATCCACAGTCTGCGGCGCTCGGCGATGGCCCGGTCGACGTCCGCGAAGACACCGCCCTCCGACTCGAAGGTCACCGACAGCCGGGCGCTGGCGCCCGCCGCCTCTCCGGCCGCGGCCTCCACCTTGGCGGTGGCCCGCAGCAGCGCCTGCCGGTCGCTCTCGCGCAGTCCGGGCAGGGTGGTCACGGCCCGCGCGGCGACCAGCAGCGCGGTGGCCTCGTCCGCGGCGAGACGGAGCGGCTCCGCGGCCTCCGCCCCGAGCGCGGCCGGGTTGTGCCACCAGATGCGCTCCCCGTCGGTGTCGATGTCCAGCAGGTCACCGCCGCGGAAGCTGGTGCCGCACATGGGCAGCACGTCGAGGTCCGAGACCAGCTCGTCCTCGGTGATGCCGAAGGCACGCGCCACGTCCTCGATCCGGGCCCCGGGACGTTCCCTCAGGTAGGTGACCAGGGAGAGCATCCGCCGGGTCTGGTCGATGGCGTTCACTGGCCTGACCGGTTTGCCTGCCACGTTCTTGTCCCGTCCCCCTCAGCCCTTGGCCACGGCGCGCAGCCGGTCCACCACGTCGGCCCGCAGCTCGGCGGGCTCCAGGACCACCACGTCCGCCCCGAACTCCACCAGCCAGGCGTCCAGGCCGTGCCCGTACGGAATCTCCAACTCTTCCCAGCCCTCGCCGAGTTCCCGCACCGACGTGGCCTTCGCCCGAAGGGGGTACCCCGCGTCGGCGCGCAGCCGGATCCGGGCGGAGCGCTCCGCGCTCTCCCCCGCCCAGCTCGCCACCGTCTCGCGCACGGTGACGACATCCGGCACCGGGACGGTGTAAGGGGTGCCGCGGGAGCGCACCTTCCCGGTGATCCGGGACAGCCGGAAGACCCGCTCGGCGCCCCGGTCGCGGTCCCAGCCCGCCAGGTACCAGTGGCCGCGCCAGCACTCCAGCGCCCACGGCTCGACATGGCGCGGTTCGGGCTGTGCGGCGTTGGCCTTGCGGTAGTCGAAGACGACGGAGCGGCGGTCGCGGCAGGCCAGCATCAGCGGTTCGAAGGAGGCCTCGTGCACCGGGATGCGCGGCTCGAGCGCGCTGTGGGCCCCGTACGGGTCGACGTCCTCGGGCAGTCCCGCCGCGCGCAGCTTCTGCAGAGCGCCGCTGGCCGCGCCGGCCAGTCTCGCCTGCTGCCACACCTTGGCCGCCAGGCCCAGGGCGGCGGCCTCCTCGGCGTCGAGGGTGATGGGCGGCAGCCGGTTGCTGTCCCGCCGGGCCAGATAGCCGACCTCGCCGTCGAGGTTCTCCACCGTCTCGATGACGAGCCCGAGCTCACGCAGATCGTCCTTGTCGCGCTCGAACATCCGGTTGAACGCATCGTCCGAGGCCGCCTCGAGGTAGGCCTCGACGGACCCGCGCAGCTCACGCTTGCTCAGTGGCCGCCGCGTGCCCAGCAGGCACAGCGCCAGGTTCATCAGCCGCTCGGCCTTGGCAATGGCCATCGACGCCCTTCGCCTCCTCATGCTGCTCAGTCCGATGACCGTACCGCCCCGTGGTGGCGCGGCAAAAGCCGAGGGCCCATGCCCGGACAGGCATGGACCCCAGGTGATCGGGTCCGGTCGCAACCGCGACGTGACGTCGCACGGGCGACCGATCGGCGATCGGGCGAGTGATCAGACCCCGAGCAGGTCGACCACGAAGATCAGCGTCTCGCCGGGCTTGATCGCCGGAGTCGGGCTCTGGTCGCCGTAGGCCAGGTGCGCGGGGATGGTCAGCTGGCGACGGCCGCCGACCTTCATGCCCTGCACGCCCTGGTCCCAGCCCTGGATGACCCGGCCGCCGCCCAGCGGGAAGCGGAACGGAGTGCCACGGTTCCAGCTGGCGTCGAACTCCTCGCCCGTGCTGAAGGAGACACCGACGTAGTGGACGGTGACGGTCTGACCCGCCTGCGCCACCTCTCCGTCGCCCTCCCAGATGTCCTTGATCTCGAGGTCCGCCGGGGGCTCGCCGCCCGGGAAGTCGATCTCGGGCTTGTCGATGCTCACGTCTAACGCTCCTGCTTGTCTACGGAAAGGCGAACACACACAGTCTTACATCACGCGCGGTCACAACTTCGCGAGGATGTCGACCGAGAAGACCAGCGTGGAGTCCTTCTTGATGTCGCTGCCCTGCGGCGGCGTGTCGCCGTACCCCAGCTCGGGCGGGATGACGATGAGGACCCGGCTGCCGACCTTCTTGCCGGTCAGCCCCTGCGCCCACCCCTTGACGACCTGCTGGAGCGAGAACGAGGTCAACTGCCCCCGCTCGTACGTCGAGTCGAACTCCTTGCCGCCGTCCCACAGGACGCCCTTGTACTGCACGAGCACACTGTTCTCGGCGCCGACCTCCTCGCCGTCGCCCTCGAGGATGTAGCTCGACACCAGCTTCGTCGGGGCCTTCGTGTCGGGCACCTCGATGGAGGGCGCCTTACCGTCCGTGTTCGTGCCGACCTTCGGCAGGTCGACGTTGTCCTGGGCGACCTCGCCGCCCTCGGCGGAACTTCTCGCGTTGAACGTGTCCTGCACGTCCACCACGAACACCAGCGTGTCGGTGCCCTTGATGCCCGCCTGCTCGTTGCCCTGCGTGCCGTAGCCCCAGGTGGGCGGAACCGCCATCTGGACCCGGCTGCCGGCCTTCTTCCCCGTCAGCCCGTACCGCCAGCCGTCGATGATGCTGCCCTGCGCCAGCTGGATCGCCAGCGGGGCCTTGCGGTCGTAGGAGTTGTCGAACACCTTCGCGGTGCTCCACACCTGACCCAGATAGTGGGCCACCACGAAGTCGTTCTCGGCGATGGCCTTGCCGCCGCCCGCGATGACGGTCTTCACCGCGAGGTCCTTGGAGGGGTCACCGCTGCCCTTGGCCACGGTGGGTTTCTCACCGAACTCCACCCCCTCGGTGATCGCCGGCAGCGGACCGTCGACGATCTTCGGCGGGGGCGCGGCCGAGGCGTCCGGCGCGGACGGCGAGGCGCTCTCGCTGGCCTTGCTCGAATCGGACCCGCCGTCGCCGCACGCGGCGAGAGTGGCCAGTCCAGCGGGTACGGCGATGAGGAGTGAGCGTCGGCGCACGGTGGGGGCCTCGTAATCATCGATCTTGTCGGTGGCGTCCGCGCAACTCTACGGCGTGAGAAGGGCGCCGCACTGAGTAACGTACGGCGCCCGTGTGGCGTTCCGCGGTTCGGGAGAACCGCGGAACGCCGCGTCTCACATACCGGCGATCAGCTTCTCCACCCGCTCGTCCACCGCACGGAACGGGTCCTTGCACAACACCGTCCGCTGCGCCTGGTCGTTGAGCTTGAGGTGCACCCAGTCGACGGTGAAGTCCCGCCGCTGCTCCTGCGCCCGGCGGATGAAGTCACCCCGCAGCCGCGCCCGGGTGGTCTGCGGCGGAACGGACTTGCCCTCGAAGATCTTCATGTCGTTGCAGATCCGGGCGGCCTGCCCCTTCTTCTCGAGCAGGTAGTACAGGCCACGGCGGCGGTGGATGTCGTGGTAGGCGAGGTCTATCTGCGCGACCCGCGGATGCGACATGGTCATGTTGTGCTTGGCCCGGTACCGCTCGAGCAGCTTGTACTTCATCACCCAGTCGATCTCGGTACCGATACGGTCGAGGTCCTCGGTCTCGATCGCGTCCAGGGTGCGGCCCCAGAGCTCGAGCACCTGCTCGACCGTGCCGGTGCGGGTACCGCGGCGCTCGCAGAAGTCCAGCGCCTTCTCGTAGTACTCACGCTGCACCTCGAGGGCGGAGGCCTCACGGCCGCTCGCCAGGCGGACCTTGCGGCGGCCCGTGATGTCGTGGCTCACCTCGCGGATCGCCCGGATCGGGTTCTCCAGCGTGAGGTCACGCATCACCGTGCCCGCCTCGATCATGCGCAGCACCAGGTCGGTGGCGCCGACCTTGAGCAGCATGGTCGTCTCGGACATGTTCGAGTCGCCGACGATGACATGGAGCCGGCGGTACCGCTCGGCGTCCGCGTGCGGCTCGTCACGCGTGTTGATGATCGGCCGGGACCGGGTCGTCGCCGACGAGACGCCTTCCCAAATGTGCTCGGCCCGCTGGCTGACGCAGTACACCGCGCCACGCGGCGTCTGCAGCACCTTCCCGGCGCCGCACAGCAACTGGCGGGTCACCAGGAACGGGATGAGGATGTCCGCGAGCCGGGAGAACTCCCCGTGCCGGGCCACCAGATAGTTCTCATGACACCCGTACGAGTTACCCGCCGAGTCGGTGTTGTTCTTGAACAGGTAGACGTCGCCCGCGATTCCTTCCTCGTGCAGGCGTCGTTCGGCGTCCACCAGGAGTCCTTCGAGAATGCGCTCCCCGGCCTTGTCGTGGGTGACCAGCTCGGTCACGTTGTCGCATTCGGGTGTGGCGTATTCCGGATGCGAACCCACGTCGAGATAGAGGCGGGCACCGTTGCGCAGGAAGACATTGCTGCTGCGGCCCCATGACACGACACGGCGGAAGAGGTACCGCGCCACCTCGTCAGGAGACAGGCGGCGCTGTCCCCTGAACGTGCACGTGACGCCGTACTCGTTCTCCAGCCCGAAAATGCGGCGGTCCATGACTGAACATTACGCCCGATCCCCTGAACCCAAACGGGGTTCGACGGCACGGTTCGGATCATTTTCCGAACTGGCCGCAACCAGGACCCCGTCTGCGGGAACCGCCAGTACCCTTCCGGTCGACAGCAGAACCAGCAAAGCCACGCCACCCGCGACGGCCGGGATCGCGAAACCTCCCTGCGCGCCGCCTGTCTCGACCACCGGCCCGGCCAGGCCCGTTCCCACCGACGCGCCCACCGTGAACGTCGTCACCAGCCACGAGAACGCCTCCGTGACCGTGCCCGCCGGCGCGTGCCGGTCGATCAGCACGAACGCGCATGCGATCGCCGGAGCCAGG
This sequence comes from Streptomyces sp. NEAU-W12, assembly GCF_026242095.1. Lineage (NCBI taxonomy): Bacteria > Bacillati > Actinomycetota > Actinomycetes > Kitasatosporales > Streptomycetaceae > Streptomyces > Streptomyces sp. NEAU-W12. Next base: position 138,533 of record NZ_JAPJDM010000015.1, on the reverse strand, counting down.
AAGAGGCCGGCGACCACCGCGAGCAGGCTCATCGCCACCGGCCCCGGCATCAGCGTGAGCGGCAGGTAACACACCGCCAGGAACGCCACCAGCACCTGCAGTCGCCGCGCCGGCTCCCCCGCCCACTGCCGTGCCCCGTAGGCCGTCCCGCCGACGAGCGCGCCGAACCCCAGGCCCGCCATCAGCCAGCCGTACACGTGGTCACCGCCGTTCTCGTCCCCGTAGGGCACCGCGGCCACGGTGATGGACCCCATCGCGATGCCGACGAACAGGAAGGCGCCCAGCAGCGCCAGCAGCCCCGGCGAGCGCAGCGCGCCCAGCCAGTGCGCCGCGCGCGGCGCCGACCGCCACGCGCGCGAGGGCTTCGACACCACCACGGACAGGGCGCCCAGCACCCCCAGCCCGTTCAGCACCAGGAGGGCGGCCTGCGGAGACCACAGCGACGCGCACACCGTGACGAGCAGCGGCCCGACGGTGAACATCACCTCCTGGGCCACCGCGTCCATCGCGTACGCCCGGTGCACGTGGTCCTCGCGGTGCAGCACCGACGACCACAGGGCCCGCAGCCCGCCCTCCAGCGGCGGCGTGAACAGCCCCGCGGCGGCCACCGCCCCGTACGCCGCCGCCCTCGGCTCGGTCCCCACGAACGCGAAGACCGCCATCGCCAGCGCCGACAGCACCGCGGCCGGCAACTGCACCCGCGGCTGGCCCCGCAGGTCCACCAGCCGCCCCAGCACCGGCTGTCCCACCGCGTTGGCCACGCCGTACACCGCCGCCAGGGCGCCGGCCAGACTGTACGAACCGCCCTCCGCGCGGACGAACAGCACAATCGCGATGGCCGCGGTCGCGTTGGGCAGTCGGCCCACCAGCGTGCCCACCAGGAGCCGGGTCGCGTGGCGCGCCCGGAGGATCTCCAGGTATCCGGTGGCCATGCGGCACCCTCCATTCACCCGTCGAGGTCTCTCGGAGCCTCGGCGTTGTACGTATAACTTCGGTCTTCATACGTACCATGGCCGCTGTTCACCCGTCCAGACGGAGTCCAGCCGAAGGAGCGGTACCACGGTGGCCCGAGCCCAGATCCGCCCCACGAGCCGGGACGTCGCACAGGCCGCCGGCGTCTCCCAGGCCGCCGTCTCCCTCGTCATGGGCGACAAATGGCGCGGCCGCGTCTCGGAGACCACCGCACAGCGCGTACGCGAGGCGGCGCACACCCTCGGCTACCGCCCGAACCTGGCCGCCCGCAACCTGCGCCTCGGCCACACCCGCACCGTTCTCCTGGTCGTCCCCGCCCTCACCACCGAGTTCTTCGCCGGCGTCTACACCGGGGCCGCGCGCGTCGCCGCCCAGCACGGCTTCGGCGTCGTCCTCTACCCCTCCCCCGAGGGCATCGGCCCCGCCCGCAACCCCTTCGCCTCCGCGCAGGCCGCCCTCGACGGGGTCATCGCGTCCTCCATGGCCGCCGACGCCCTCACCGCCATCCGCGGCGACCAGCTCCCCCTGGTCATGCTCGACAGCGACCCCACGAGCAACCCGGGCGCCGCGACCGTCAACCTCGACATCGCCGACGGCGTCCGCCAGATCACCCGCCATCTCCTGGAGCTGGGCCACCGCGACTTCCTCCATCTGGCGGCCGACATCCCCTCCTGGACCTTCGACGTCCGCGCCCGCGAACTGGCCGCCCACCTGGCCGCCGCCCCCGGTACCGCCCTGCGCACCGCCCGCTCACCCATCTCCATCCAGGGCGCCGTCACCGCCGCCCACACCGCCCTGGCCGCCCCCGGCCGGCCCACCGCCGTCGTCTGCGACGACGACCAGCTCGCGGCCGGCGTCTACAAGGCGGCCCGCCGCCTCGGCCTGCGCGTCCCCGACGACCTCTCCGTCACCGGCCTCGACGACCTGGCCCTGGCCACGGCCCTCGACCCGGAGCTGACCACGGTCCGCCTCGACGCGGAACTCTTCGGCGAGCGCGGGATGCAAGCCCTCCTCGCGGTCCTCGACCACCGCACCCCCGAAGCCGGCGACATCCCCGTCCACCTGGTGCCCCGGGGCTCGACGGCCCCGCCCGCCACGCACCCCTGACACACCCTGGCCTGTCCGGCGGATCACGGCGGGGACGACCGGCGGCATCCTTCCAGCCGGGTCGGCGGGGTCCGGTGCTCGCGACTGCGAGGCGCAGGAGAGGTGCGCGCCGGCTCCCACGTCTCCGGCAGGCCCCCGGACAGGCCGGACGGGGGCGCCCGCCCGCACCGCGGACGCACACCCCCGCCAGGCCGCACAGAACCACCGGGCCGCACAGGCCCGCCGCCTCACCCGAACGAGCCGGGCACCGGCCGGTTCCACCCCTTGCCCTCCGGGGTGCCCTCGGACGGCCCTCCGGACACGCCTCAGGCCTCGTCCTCCGCCTCCACATCGGCCTCCGCCTCGGACGCCGTCTCCGCGCCGTCGACCGCCAGCAGCCGCGCCAGCTGCCGGCCGGTGATGCGCTTGAACTTCCGCTGCTGCGGCCGCGTACGGTCCAGCACGGCCACTTCCAGCCGCTCCGCCGGAATCTCCCGCTCACTGCCGTTCGTGTCCCGCGACAGCGACTGCACCGCCAGCGCCAGCGCCTCGGCCAGCGTCATGCCGTCCCGGTGCCGCTGGTCCAGATAGCCGCTGATCTGCTCCGCGTTGCCCCCCACCGCCACCGAGCCGTGCTCGTCGACGATGGAACCGTCGTGCGGCAGCCGGTAGATCTGGTCGCCCTCCGGCGTCTCCCCGACCTCGGCCACCACCAGCTCCACCTCGTACGGCTTCTCCGCCGCACTCGAGAAGATCGTGCCCAGCGTCTGCGCGTACACGTTCGCCAGGCCCCGGGCCGTCACGTCGTCCCGGTCGTAGGTGTAACCCCGCAGGTCGGCGTAGCGCACACCGCCGATCCGCAGATTCTCGTACTCGTTGTACTTACCGGCGGCCGCGAAGCCGATCCGGTCGTAGATCTCGCTGAACTTGTGCAGCGCACGGGACGGGTTCTCACCGACGAACACGATGCCGTCGGCATACTGCAGCACGACCAGACTGCGGCCGCGCGCGATGCCCTTGCGGGCGTACTCCGCCCGGTCGGCCATCGCCTGCTGGGGTGAGACGTAGAACGGCGTCGACACGGATCAACCGTCCCTTTCTGTCGAAGTCACTGGATGGAGGACCGTCACCAACGAACCGCGCCTACAGCAACGGGGCGCGCGGGCCGTCGGGCTGCTCCAGCCGCCGCTCCAGCACCGTCCGGGCGACCTCGGACGCCTCGTCCTCGGAGAGCCGGCGGAAACCGCCCTCGGTGATCACCGTGACAATCGGGTAGATCCGCCGGGCGACGTCGGGACCGCCGGTCGCCGAGTCGTCGTCCGCGGCGTCGTAGAGGGCCTGCACCACCAGAGTGGTCGTCTCGGCCTCGCTCAGATCACCCCGGAAGAGCTTCTTCATGGCATTGCGCGCGAAGACCGACCCGGAACCGGTGGCCGCGTACCCCTGCTCCTCCGAACGCCCGCCCGTGACGTCGTAGGAGAAGATCCGCCCCTTCCCACGGTCCACGTCGTATCCCGCGAACAGCGGGACCACGGCCAGACCCTGCATGGCCATCGCGAGGTTGGAGCGGATCATGGTCGACAGCCGGTTCGCCTTGCCCTCCAGGGACAGCTGCGCGCCCTCGACCTTCTCGAAGTGCTCCAGCTCCAGCTGGAACAGCTTCACCATCTCCACGGCGAGCCCCGCCGTGCCGGCGATGCCCACCGCCGAGTACTCGTCCGCGGGGAACACCTTCTCGATGTCCCGCTGGGCGATGACATTGCCCATGGTGGCCCGGCGGTCACCGGCGAGCACCACCCCGCCGGGGAAGCTCGCGGCCACGATCGTGGTGCCGTGCGGCGCCTCGATCACACCCTGGAGCGGCGGCAACTGCCGCTTCCCCGGAAGCATCTCGGGCTGGTGCCCGGAGAGGAAGTCCATGAAGGACGACGACCCGGGCGTCAGGAAGGCAGCCGGTAGACGCCCGGTGCCACGAGTGTTGGCTTCCACGCGATTCCTTCCACGTAAGCAGCAGCCCGCCTTATGGCATCGGGCCGGTCCTTGAACTGCCCCAGCGCGGCATTGCGGCTGAAGCACGGTACGCCACGGACCCTACCCGTCCCATGGCAGTGATCCACATGTGCGGCCGGGGCGGACGGACAGGTGCGGCGGGCGCCCCCTTGCGAGGCGATCGGTCCGTCGCGCCCGGCTTCGGTGATGCCGTACTGGCGCTTCAGGTGGTCCCGCCGCCCCTGGACCGCCCTGCACGCCGCGCGACGCGTCGAGAGAGCATCGGACGCGCCCGCATGACGGCGCCGCTCACCGTGAGGCTTGATCCCGCCGCACGTCCCGCGGAGCTTGTGGCCGGCCGGGACGTCCGCCTTCCCGCGCACGGCCTCCCGGCGGCGCCGGGAGTGCGCGGCACGGTACTTCGCCACGCGCTCCCGGCAGTGCGCCCGGAGGCCACCACATCGATTCCCGTCCCGCGCGGGTACAGCCGCAGGAAGCCCACGTCTGCACTCCCTGCACTGCTTCACGTTCGGCTCGCCAGCCACCCTTCCCCCCGGCACCTTTGTTTCAAAGGAGAAGCGACCGAGCGGACCTTTACTGCCCACCTTTTTGCACGAAGCTTCGCACGAAATCCTCGGCGTTGGCCTCGAGTACGTCGTCGATCTCGTCGAGGACGTCGTCCACGTCGTCGCTCAGCTTCTCCTGGCGCTCCTTGAGGTCCTCGGATGCCTGCGCCTCGGGCGCCTCCTCGACCTCCTCGGTGGAACGCGTCGCCTTCTGCTGTCCGCCGCCGGTGTCCTTGGTCGCCATAACCCCTCACCCCGCTCGGTTCGACGTTCTTGATCAGACCCTACAAGCAGGGTCCGACTTCGGCCCCGCAGTTCCTCCAACGTACGGCGGCCACCTCGATGATTCCCTGCCGCCGGACTTTCCACCCCGGCCGACCGGTCCCTCCCGGTGCCGCGCTCGTGTTTCAGTTCCCGGAGAGCACCCTGACCAGGTCTTCCGCCGTGTGGCAACGGTCCAGGAGCTCCTTGACGTGATTACGCGTTCCGCGAAGCGGTTCCAGGGTTGGGACCCGCTGGAGCGAGTCCCGGCCCGGGAGGTCGAAGATCACCGAGTCCCAGGAGGCCGCCGCGACGTCGTCCGCGTACTGCTCCAGGCAGCGTCCGCGGAAGTAGGCGCGGGTGTCCTCCGGCGGCTTCGTCCGGGCCCGCTCCACCTCGGCCTCGTCCAGCAGCCGCTTCATGCGGCCGCGGGCGGCGAGGCGGTTGTAGAGCCCCTTGTCGGGGCGTACGTCGGCGTACTGGAGGTCGACGAGGTGCAGTCGGGCGGCGTCCCAGTCCAGGCCGTCCCTGCGCCGGTAGCCCTCCATGACTTCCCGCTTGGCGACCCAGTCCAGCTCGCCGGCCAGGCTCATGGGGTCGTTCTCCAGCCGGTTGAGGGTGTCCTCCCAGCGGGTCAGGACGTCCTTGGTCTGGTCGTCGGCGTCGGCTCCGTACCGTTCCTCGACGTACTTGCGGGCGAGTTCGTAGTACTCCATCTGGAGCTGGACGGCGGTGAGTGTGCGGCCGCTGCGGAGCGTGACCAGCCGCTTGAGGGTGGGGTCGTGGGAGACCCGGTGCAGCGTCCGTACGGGCTGGTCGACCGCGAGGTCCACGGCGATGAAGCCGTCCTCGATCATCGACAGGACGAGCGCGGTGGTGCCGAGCTTCAGGTAGGTCGAGATCTCGGACAGGTTCGCGTCGCCGATGATCACATGGAGCCGGCGGTGCTTCTCGGCGTCGGCGTGAGGTTCGTCGCGGGTGTTGATGATGGGCCGCTTCAGCGTGGTCTCGAGGCCGACCTCGACCTCGAAGTAGTCCGCGCGCTGACTGAGCTGGAAGCCGTGCTCGTGGCCGTCCTGGCCGATGCCGACGCGTCCTGCGCCGGTGAAGACCTGGCGCGAGACGAAGAACGGGGTGAGGTGGCGGACGATGTCCGAGAAGGGCGTCTCCCGCTTCATCAGGTAGTTCTCGTGGGTGCCGTAGGAGGCGCCCTTGTTGTCGGTGTTGTTCTTGTACAGGTGGATGGGCTGCGCGCCCGGCAGCGCGGCGGCCCGTTCGGCGGCCTCGGCCATGATCCGCTCACCGGCCTTGTCCCAGAGGACGGCGTCGCGGGGGTTGGTGACCTCGGGGGCGCTGTATTCGGGGTGTGCGTGGTCGACGTAGAGCCGCGCGCCGTTGGTGAGGATGACGTTGGCGAGGCCGATGTCCTCGTCGGTGAGCTGGGTGGAGTCGGCCGCCTCGCGGGCGAGGTCGAAGCCTCGCGCGTCCCGCAGCGGGTTCTCCTCCTCGAAGTCCCAGCGGGCTCGGCGGGCCCGGTGCATCGCCGCCGCGTAGGCGTTCACGATCTGGGACGAGGTGAGCATGGCATTGGCGTTGGGGTGGCCGGGGACGGAGATCCCGTACTCCGTCTCGATGCCCATTACTCGCCGTACGGTCATGCGGCCCTCCTTGCTCGGCGGCGCCCCCGGTCGGGGGCGCTGCTGAAGTACCGCTGGCGCTCCGGTGCGTGTGCGGTGCCCGTCCCCGCACTGTGCGACTCGGCGGTACCGAAGAGCCTAGAACGCCTTTGCGCTGGTGGGGAGATCAATTGCGTCATTGCCGTGTTCCGGTGGTGGCTGCAGAAAACAGTGGGCTGCGGGTACCCCTCGAAGGCACCCGCAGCCACCCTGCTTTTTACAGGTACTGACCGGTGTTTGCCACCGTGTCGATGGAGCGTCCGGTGTCCGATCCCTGCTTTCCGGTGATGAGGGTGCGGATGTACACGATCCGCTCGCCCTTCTTTCCGGAGATCCGGGCCCAGTCGTCGGGGTTGGTGGTGTTGGGCAGGTCCTCGTTCTCCTTGAACTCGTCCACGCAGGCCTGGAGCAGGTGGGAGACGCGGAGGCCCTTCTGGCTTTTCTCGAGGAAGTCCTTGATCGCCATCTTCTTGGCGCGGCCGACGATGTTCTCGATCATGGCGCCGGAGTTGAAGTCCTTGAAGTAGAGGACTTCCTTGTCTCCGTTGGCGTAGGTGACTTCCAGGAAGCGGTTTTCCTCGGTTTCGGCGTACATGTGTTCCACCGCGGTCTGGATCATGCTCTGGACCGTGACGTCCCGGTCGCTGCCGTGCTCGGCGAGGTCGTCGCCGTGCAGCGGGAGACGCTGGGTGAGGTACTTGCCGAAGATGTCCTTGGCCGCCTCGGCGTCCGGACGTTCGATCTTGATCTTCACGTCGAGCCGGCCGGGGCGCAGGATGGCGGGGTCGATCATGTCCTCACGGTTGGAGGCACCGATCACGACCACGTTCTGCAGGCCCTCCACACCGTCGATCTCGGCGAGGAGCTGCGGGACGATCGTGTTCTCCACGTCGGAGCTGACGCCGGAGCCGCGGGTGCGGAAGAGGGATTCCATCTCGTCGAAGAAGACGATGACGGGGGTGCCCTCGCTGGCCTTCTCGCGGGCCCGCTGGAAGACGAGACGGATCTGCCGCTCGGTCTCGCCGACGTACTTGTTGAGGAGCTCGGGACCCTTGATGTTGAGGAAGAAGCTCTTGCCGGCGGCCACTCCGGTCACTTCGGCGACCTTCTTGGCCAGCGAGTTGGCCACGGCCTTGGCGATGAGCGTCTTGCCGCATCCCGGGGGCCCGTAGAGCAGGACACCCTTGGGCGGACGCAGTTCGTGCTCCTTGAACAGGTCCGGGTAGAGGTAGGGCAGCTCGACGGCGTCGCGGATGGCTTCGATCTGGTTGCCGAGGCCGCCGATCTGCTCGTAGCCGATGTCGGGGACTTCCTCGAGGACGAGTTCCTCGACCTCGCTCTTGGGGACGACCTCGTAGACGTACCCGGAGCGGGGTTCGAGCAGGAGTGCGTCGCCGGGGCGGATGGTGATGCCCAGCAGCGGTTCGGCGAGCCGGACCACGCGCTCCTCGTCGGTGTGGCCGAGGACGAGTGCTCGTTCGCCGTCCTCGAGGATCTCCTTGAGGGTGACGATGTCGCCGACGCGCTCGAACTGCATGGCCTCGACCACGTTGAGCGCTTCGTTGAGCATGATTTCCTGGCCGCGCCGGAGCTCGTCCAGGTCGACCCCGGGGCTCACGTTCACCCGGAGCTTTCTGCCGCCGGTGAAGATGTCGGCGGTGCCGTCCTCGTTGGCCATGAGGAAGACTCCGAAACCGGCCGGGGGCTGTGCGAGCCGGTCGACCTCCTCCTTGAGGGCCACGATCTGGTCGCGGGCCTCGCGGAGTGTGCCGGCGAGTCGTTCGTTCTGGGCGGACACGCCGGCCAGGTTGGTCTGCAGCTCGACGATCCGCTCTTCGAGAATCCTCGTGTGTCGCGGAGAGTCGGCGAGCTTGCGGCGCAGGACGGCGATCTCCTGCTCAAGATAGGCGATCTGCCCGGCCGGGTCCTCGGACCCGCGTCCCGGGCGGATGCCGCGGTTCATGTCGTCGTCGTGGGCTGCCACGGTCCTCACCTCCTCCAAGGGGAGCTGGACGCTTCCAGACCCTACCTGGGCGGGTGTCGATTGAAACCCCTAGATCACAAAGACGGTCGGGGCGTGTCCGATCTTCACCCTTGCGCTCTCCCTCACGCCAGGGAATACCCACCGAGGATGACGGGAACCCCGGCGAGGGTAGGGTCGATGTGTTCAACACCCGTCGGAGCTGGCCGGATTCCCGCCCGGTCCGACGCGTGGGACCGGGATGCGGGGAGACGGCAGGAGAGATGAGCGTGCAGCAGGAGGCCGGAGTCGAGGGCGAGGACCTGGAGGTCTGGATCGACCAGGACCTGTGTACCGGTGACGGCATCTGCGCGCAGTACGCGCCCGAGGTGTTCGAGCTGGACATCGACGGGCTGGCGTACGTGAAGGGTTCGGACGACGAGTTGTTGCAGGCCGCGGGGGCGACGACGCGCGTGCCGCTGCCGGTTCTCACGGATGTGGTCGATTCCGCGAAGGAGTGCCCCGGCGAGTGCATCCACGTGCGTCGGGTGGCGGACGGCGTGGAGGTGTACGGTCCGGACGCCGGGTGACCGGTTCCGTACCGCTCGTCACCCCTGGCTGTTCCCTCACACGCGTTCCTCACACGCGCTGCGGTGCTCCGGGGCGCGCACGGGCGGGTGCCGGGGCGGGTGCTCGGGGGTTTCGCGCGGTGGGCCCGCGCCCGGTTCAGACGCTCCGGGCGCCGGAGGGCTCGGACCGGACGAACGCCCCGTTGTCCCAGTACCACTTCACGCTCGTGCGCACGTCGGGGCAGCAACGGGGCACGTCGGTGGACGAGTAGCCGAGGAGTGCCGCAGTGATGTCGCCGTCGCGCACGGCGAAGTCGTCGACGTTGCTGCGGTCCTCGGGGTCGACGAGGGTGGCCACCACACGGGGCGTGTCGGCTCCGGCGGCCCGGGTCAGCACGTACATGCCGTCGGGCGGGGTGCCCATGGAGGCGTCGCAGTGTACGGCCGCCACCGTCTCGGGGCGGCCGTCGCCGTCCAGGTCGCCGGCCACGTGCTTCTTGACCACCACGTCCACCGGACCGCACTCGAGCGGGAACTCGACGGCCGCCGGGTCGGGGGGCGCCGTGGGTGCGGGGGCGCTCTTCGTCCCGGAGGCGGGCGCCTGGACCGCCGTCGCGGCTCCGGGCTGCATCAGGGAGGAGAGCGCCACCACGCCTGCGAGGGCCGTGGCGGTGGCGACCCAGTGGATCGGGCGGGTGGGCGTGTGCGCGAGCTCCGGGACGGCGGATGACTGCACGAGGAGTGTCTCCTGTGAGAGCTGTGCCGGTGGGGTGGCCAGCATCGTGCCACACGTCACAGTGCGAGGGAACGGCGGGGGCGCGGTGGTGACGGGGAGGCCGCCCGGTGCCGTCGTGTCACGTGCCGTCGCGTCAGTACGCGAGCGCCGTGGCGCAGTTCCCGGTGCGGGTGGGGAACTGCGCCACGGCGCTCGTGCGTTGTCGTGGTGGCGGGTCGCGTCAGCGTGCGGTGCCCGCGTCGGCGTTGGGTCCCGAGTAGTCCTCGCCGTAGGCGCCCTTGGCGGGGCGACGGCGGCGCATGGGGGGTTCCACGCCGTCGGCGAGGCGGCGGGCGGTGAGCAGGAAGCCGGTGTGGCCGATCATCCGGTGGTCCGGGCGGACGGCGAGGCCTTCGATGTGCCAGTTGCGGATCATCGATTCCCAGGCGGTCGGCTCGTTGAAGGAGCCGATCTCGCGGATGGACTCGACGGTCCGGGCGAGCTGGGTGGTGGTCGCGACGTAGCAGCAGAGGATGCCGCCGGGAACGAGGGCCTTGGAGACGGCCTCCAGGCATTCCCAGGGGGCGAGCATGTCGAGGATGACCCGGTCGACCTCGGTGTCGGACAGGTTGTCCTGGAGGTCGCCGACGGTGAGCTGCCAGGCGGGGTGCGGGCCGCCGAAGTAGCGCTCCACGTTGCCCCGGGCGATCTCGGCGAAGTCCTCGCGGCGTTCGTAGCTGTGCAGCATGCCCTGGTCGCCGATGGCGCGCAGCAGGAAGCTGCTGAGCGAGCCGGAGCCGACCCCCGCCTCCACCACGCGGGCGCCGGGGAAGATGTCGGCGAAGGCGAGGATCTGTCCCGCGTCCTTCGGGTAGACGACGGCTGCCCCGCGGGGCATGGACAGGACGTAGTCGGGGAGCAGGGGGCGCAGCGCGAGGTAGGCGACGTTCCCGGTGGTGCGGACAACGCTGCCCTCGGGTGCGCCGATCAGCTCGTCGTGGGGGAAGGAACCCTTGTGGGTGTGGAAGTTCTTCCCGGCCTCGAGCGTGAACGTGTAGTGGCGGCCCTTGGGGTCGGTCAGCTGTACCTGGTCCCCGACCTTGAAGGGCCCGCGGCGGCGGGCGGCACCGGTCGGTTCGGACATGTGACCAGCCTACCGGTACCGGCGCGGGCCGCCGACCACTCTGGGAGGGGCGGGCGGCGTCGGGCGTCAGGCGGGGCGGGCCATGGCCTTGACGAAGGCGCGCTCGACGTCGGCCGCGGACAGGACGCCGTAGATCTCGCCGGTCGCCTCGACGACCAGGTACTCGGTGGCGGGGGCGGCCCGCAGGGCTTCCAGGAGCTCCTCCCCCGCGAGTTCGGCGGAGACGCGCATGCCGTCGGTGAGGTCCTGGGCGAGCCCGCTGACCGCGACCCAGGGGCGGCGGTGCTCGGGTACGCCGACGATGGCGGCCTCGCGCACCAGGGACAGCGGGCTGCCGTCGGTGTCGACGACGACGAGGGCGCGGGCTCCGGCGGCGTTGGCGCGGCGCAGCGCCTCGGAGAGGGGGGTGTCGGTCTCGACGGGCACCGCGCGGCGGGTCAGGGCGCGGGCGCGCAGTTCCGGCAGGTGCTCGCGCAGGCGGGCCATGCGCAGGCTGTTGCCGGCACCGGTCCAGATGATCGCCGCGAGGATGGCGGCGAGCAGGGCGTCGAGGACGGTGTCCATGCCCACGCTGTCGGCGGCGTCGGAGCCGAGGGCTCCGGACTGGGTGAGCAGGGGGAGGCCTATCAGGACGGAGACGGCGAGGGCGCGGCCGACCCAGGCGGCGGCGACGGTGCCGCTCATCGGCTTCCCGGTGATCTTCCAGACGACCGCGCGGAGCATGCGTCCGCCGTCGAGGGGGAGGCCGGGCAGGAGGTTGAAGACGGCGACGATGAGGTTGGAGACCATCAGGCCGGCCAGCAGGACGCCGGGTACGGAGCCGGGGTCCACCGCGAGCAGTCCGAGGTAGAACAGGCCGGACAGGACGAGGGAGAGCAGCGGGCCCACGAAGGCGAGCACGAACTCCCGTCCGGGTGTCTCGGCCTCCTTCTCGATCTCGGAGACGCCTCCGAAGAACTGGAGCTGGATGCGGCGCACCGGGAGCTTGAAGCGGAGGGCGGCCAGCGTGTGGGCGAGTTCGTGGACCAGGACCGAGGCGTAGAAGGCGACGGCGAAGAACAGCGAGACCAGGTAGCTGGCGGCTCCGAGTTCGGGCAGCACGCGGTCGATCTGGCCGCCGAAGACCCAGGTGATGAGGATGGCGACGAGGAACCAGCTGGGGGCGACGTAGACGGGCACGCCGAACGGGCGTCCCATCAGCAGTCCGCCGCGCCTCCGCGGCTCCGGCGGGCGCTGTGGCGCGGGTTTCCTGCCGGGCTCCGAGTGGGCGAGGGGGCGGTCGGGGTGCTGCTGAGGTGCGGGGAACGGGTCGGGTCGGCGGCCGGTGGCGTGACTCCCGTGACTCCCGGGTGCGTCGCCCCGGGCGGCGTCGTCCTCGTCCGGGGCCCCCGGGGCCCGGTTCGCCGCAGGTCGCCCCGGGGCGGAGGGCTGCTCGGGTGTTCCGTTCCGAGAGGTGCTCCCGGCTTCCGCAGGAGTGCCGCCGGGCCGTGACGGGGTGTTTCCGAAGGCCGACGCGGTGGGGTCGGCAGGCGGCGCGGCGGTCCGCCCGTCCGCGTTGTCCGTACGGTCCGTGTTGCTGAAGGTGTCCGGAGCGGCCGGGGTGGGCCCGGCCGGATCGAGGCGCTCTCCGTCCGTGGGGGGTTCGCCCACCGGGGGCCCCGCGTGGCGCTCGGTCGACTCGTCGTTGCCGGAGCGCGGCTGCCCGCGTCCGCCGCTTGCGTCCACCGGTGTCCCCTCGTCGCTGCGTCTCCCGCGCCTGCCGGGCGGGAGGGTCTCCAGTCGATGGTATGCGGCCGTTGCCACACGTTTCGCCTCGGCACCCCTCTCCGTTCCCCTCCGTCACCGCGCCTGTTCCCCCTCTCCTTCCCCTTCTCCCCCTTCGGTCACCCAGCCGCGGGCGGTCTCTGTCGGTGCCGGGCCGTAAGGTCTGTGACATGGAGACGAGCACCGGGGCCGCGGGGCGGTCCGAGAGCATGCCGGTCGTGGCGGCGGACGCGCCGGCCGCTGCCGGAAAGGCGGCGGCCGGCGGGGACGTGGCGGTGGCGGCCGGAGCCCCCGCGGCGGCGGCCGTGCGGCCCCCCGGAGCGCCCGCCTCGCTGTCCCCGTCGCGCGCCAGCGACTTCATGCAGTGTCCGCTGCTGTACCGGTTCCGGGTCATCGACCGGCTGCCGGAGAAGCCGAGTGAGGCGGCGACGCGGGGCACGCTGGTGCACGCGGTGCTGGAGCGCCTGTTCGACGCTCCGGCTGCCGAGCGCACCGCTCCGCGGGCGAAGGCCCTGGTCCCGGGGCAGTGGGACCGGCTGCGGGAGTCGCGTCCGGAGGTCGCGGAGCTGTTCGCCGAGGATCCGGGGGGTGAGCGGCTGGCGCGCTGGCTGGCGGAGGCGGAGCAGCTGGTGGAGCGGTGGTTCGGCCTGGAGGATCCGAGCCGGCTGGAGCCCGCCGAGCGGGAGCTGTTCGTGGAGGCCGAGCTGGATTCCGGGCTGCGGCTGCGCGGCATCATCGACCGGGTGGATGTGGCGCCCACCGGCGAGGTGCGGATCGTCGACTACAAGACGGGCAAGGCACCGCGGCCGGAGTACGCAGAGGGCGCGCTGTTCCAGATGAAGTTCTACGCCCTGGTGGTGTGGCGGCTGAAGCGGGTGATCCCGCGCCGGCTGCAGCTCGTGTACCTGGGCAGCGGGGATGTGGTGACGTACGACCCGGTCCGCGCGGATCTGGAGCGCGTCGAGCGCAAGCTGCTGGCGCTCTGGGAGGCGATCCGACAGGCCACGGAGACGGGTGACTGGCGGCCGCGCCCCACCAAGCTGTGCGGCTGGTGCGACCACCAGGCGCACTGCCCGGAGTTCGGCGGCACTCCCCCGCCCTATCCGCTGCCGGTGCGCACGGCCGGGCCCACCGCGGGCTGATGTGCCCCGGACCCGGGCGGGGCAGGGGGCGCAGGGCAGAATGAGGGTGGACTAACGAAGGAGACTTACGTGGCCATCCGCGTCCTACTGGTCGATGACCAGCCGCTGCTGCGCACCGGCTTCCGGATGATTCTGGAGGCCGAGCAGGACATCGCGGTCGTCGGCGAGGCCGGGGACGGCCTCCAGGCCCAGGACCAGGTGCGGGCGCTGCAGCCCGACGTGGTGCTGATGGACATCCGCATGCCGCGGATGGACGGGGTGGAGGCGACCCGGCAGATCACCGGCCCCGAGCGGGACGGCCCGGCGAAGGTCCTGGTGCTGACGACGTTCGATCTCGACGAGTACGTGGTGGAGGCGCTGCGCGCGGGCGCCAGCGGCTTTCTGCTGAAGGACGCCCCGGCCAACGAGCTGGTGCAGGCGATCCGTGTGGTGGCCGCCGGTGAGGCGATGCTCGCCCCGAGCATCACGCGCCGGCTGCTGGACAAGTACGCCACGCATCTGCCGTCCGGTGACGAGCCGGTCCCGGACACGCTGCACACGCTGACCGACCGTGAGGTCGAGGTGCTGAAGCTGGTGGCGCGGGGGCTGTCCAACGCGGAGATCGCCGCGGACCTGTTCGTCAGCGAGACGACGGTGAAGACGCACGTCGGTCATGTCCTGACGAAGCTCGGACTGCGCGACCGGGTGCAGGCCGCGGTGTACGCGTACGAGAGCGGGCTGGTGCGCCCGGGGGCGCAGTAGCGTCCACCCGGCGGTACGACAGACTCCGAGGGCGCCTTTGCCTCCCGGCTTGCGGGAGGCAAAGGCGCCCTCGGAGCGTGCGGGCCGGTCCGGGCCCTGTCGTGTCAGCCGCTCACGCCACGGCCCAGCTCCCACAGCTGGAGCGAGGAGGAGGAGTTGACCAGGTAGGCGGTGCCGGTGATGTCGTCGTGCGCGGCGACGTACTGCTTGCCCTGCCACAGGGGCAGCACGGGCACGTCGTCGGCAACGATGTCCTGGATCTGGTTCAGGCTGTCGGCGGCGGACAGCCGGTCGGCCTGGCGGCGGGACTCCGGGATCAGTTCCTTGCGGATCTTGGTGTTGGCGTACGGCGAGTTGAGGAAGTTGTCCTCGGCCAGGAACGGCGCGATGAACGCGTCGGCGTCCGGGAAGTCGGGGAACCAGCCCATGCCGTAGACGTCGAACTTGCCCTTCTGGCCGTCCGGCCGGAAGGTGTCCCAGGCCGCGCCCTTGATGTCGGTGTCGAACAGGCCGCTGTCGTTGAGCTGCTTGCTGAGCTGCTCGAACTCCGCCTTGGTGGCGGGACCGTAGTGGTCGGTCGTGTAGTGCAGCGTCATCTTCACCGGGGTGGTGATGCCGGCCTCCTCCAGCAGCTCGCGGGCCTTGGAGACGTCGGGGTCGCCGTACTTGTTGAAGAACGCGTTGGAGTGGCCGGTGACGGACGCGGGGACCAGCGAGTACAGCGGCTCGGCCTGGGAGCCGTAGACCTTGGCGACCAGCTCACCGCGGTTGATGACCTGGGCCATGGCCTGGCGGACGGCCTTGGTCTCCACGCTGGGGGCCTCGGTGTTGAAGGCCAGGTAGCGGATCTCCAGACCCGGCGACTCGACCAGGTCGACGGTGCCCTCGGAGGCGTTGGCGAGCTCCCGGACCTGCTCCGGCGACATGCTGCGGGTCATGACGTCGATGTCATCGCCCTCGAGCGCCTCACCCATGGCTTCGGCGCTCTCGTAGGAGCGCATCTCGATCCTGTCGTGGCCGACCTTCAGGGAACCCTTGTAGGAGGCGTTCTTGACGTAGGTGGCGCTGACCAGTTCACCGTCCTCGACCTTGGTCTCGAAGGTGTACGGGCCCGACCCGTCGATCTCGAACCCTTCGCGCAGCTTGCCCTTGTCGTAGGAGTCCTCGGGGACGATGCCCGCGACCGGGGTGGACAGCTTGTACGGGAAGGTGGCGTCCGCCGACTTGAGGTGGAAGATCACCTCGCGGTCGCCCTGCGTCTCGACGGTGTCGATGGTGGACAGCAGCGCGAACACACCGCTGTCGGCCTGGATGGCGAGGGCGCGGTCGATGGAGTACTTCACATCGGCGGCGGTGACGGGGTCGCCGTTCGAGAACTTCAGGCCTTCGCGCAGGGTACAGCTGTACCGCTCGTTGCCGGAGTCGGTGAAGCCGCAGGTCTCGGCCGCCTCGGGGACCGGCTCACCGTCGCCTCGCGGCTGGATGAGCAGCGTCTGCACGGTCTGGCGCAGGATGTTCCAGGTACCGACGTCGTAGGCGTACGCGGGGTCTACCGGCGCGGGTGTGTCCTTCGTGGCGGTGAACCGGTCCGTGGTGCCGACGACGATCGCGTCACCGCCGCCGCTTCCGCCATCGGTGTCGCCGCAGCCGGCGAGTACCGGCGCGAGCAGTCCGATCGTGGCCGCCAGCACCAAAGTCTTGCGGTTCATGCTCGAGTTTCTCCAGAGCTGTCGACTCCGTGTATGCGGCATACAAGGGTGGTGCTACCGATCACGGGGATGGGGGCGATGTTCTCGCGACGAGATTAGTCCGCACCCGCGTGAAGGGTTGCCGCGGCCGGAGTTGAGCCTCCATCACGGAGTGGAACCGGGCACGAACGCACCGGCGAACGTCGGCGCGGCAGGATTGGTGCAGCGATCCACCAATCAGGACACAAGGGAACGCGGAGGTCTGCCGAAATGGGGCGGACAGCACATGACGCCCCCCCTGTCGAGGCCCCGAAAAGTGGTGAACATCACACATTGAATCCGGCCTGGCGGGACCGGAATTCAACGTTCGGTAGCCGTCCGAATTCCTTCGGGCACCCGCCGGGTCGGCCGGGGCGCGGATCCTTGGAATTCCGGCCCTTACGTCGCTCCACGCTCCGTGAACGCCTAGCGTACTTCCGTCATCAGGCCGTGCAGAAAGGCCAGGTCGACGGCTTCCAGTGAGGGGACGACGGTCCGCCGGGCGGCCGCCTCGATCGGGGCCACCGAGGGCACCGCCACGACATGGCAGCCCGCGGCCTCGGCGGAGGCGACACCGGTCGCCGTGTCCTCGACGACGGCGCACCGCAGGGGGTCCACGCCGAGTCCGGCGGAGGCCGCCAGATACGGGTCGGGGTGCGGCTTGGTGCGCGGGACCTCGTCGCCGGCCACCGACAGGGCGAAGTGCTGGGGTCCCAGCGAGGTGAGCACACGGTCGATGATGCGCCGGTGCGAGGCGGAGACCAGGGCGGTGGGGATGCCGTACTCGGACAGCTCGGCCAGCAGCCGGGCTGCGCCGGGCATCAGCGGCAGGGTGTCGGCGATGCGCTCCTCGAAGCCGTCGTTGAGCAGCACCGTCAGCTCGGCGAGGGGGATGTCGGCCCCGGTCGCCTCGAGGAGGAAGCCCGCGCTGCGGGTCATGGGTCCGCCGACCACGACGTGGCGCCAGGAGTCGTCGAGGGTGTGGCCGAGGGAGGCGAACACCTCGACCTCGATGTCCCACCAGAAGCCCTCGGTGTCGACCAGGGTGCCGTCCATGTCCAGGAACACGGCCTGGAGGGCGGACCTCCCGGCCGTGCGGGGCTTCTGCGGTCTGCCGGACCGGAGCGTCTGGGAGAGGGTGCCGCGCGCGGGAACCGTACTGGTCATCCACGTACCTCCGTCTAAGGGACGATCAGGCCGGTTCCCCTGGAGGGGAACCGGCCTGCGGTGGACCGACCAGTGTACGTCGTGCGCGCCGCAACCGCTTCCGGTGTCTCACGGACCCCGGGCACGGGGGCCGGACCGTGAGGCGGCGCAGGACTCCGCGGGGAGGGCGCCGGCCGCCCCGCGGGGCCCGTCCGGTGGATCGGTGCCGGACGGGCCCCGCGGGGTCAGCGGGCGTTGAAGTACTTGGCCTCCGGGTGGTGGATCACGATGGCGTCCGTGGACTGCTCGGGGTGCAGCTGGAACTCCTCGGACAGGTGGACGCCGATGCGCTCCGGCCGGAGCATCCCGGCGATCTTGGCGCGGTCCTCCAGGTCGGGGCAGGCGCCGTAGCCCAGCGAGAAGCGGGCGCCCCGGTACTTCAGGGCGAACATGTCCTCCATCCCGGCCGGGTCCTCACCGGCGAACCCGAGTTCGGAGCGCACGCGCGCGTGCCAGTACTCGGCGAGCGCCTCGGCCAGCTGCACGGACAGCCCGTGCAGTTCCAGGTAGTCGCGGTAGGCATTGGCCTCGAACATCCGCGCGGTCTCCTCGCCGATGCGGGAACCGACGGTGACGACCTGGAAGCCGACCACATCGGTCTCGCCGGACTCCTCCGGGCGGAAGAAGTCGGCCAGGCACAGCCGGCGGCCGCGGCGCTGGCGGGGGAAGGTGAAGCGGGTGCGTTCGTTGCCCGCGTCGTCCAGGACGATCAGGTCGTCGTCCTTGGAGACGCAGGGGAAGTAGCCGTACACCACGGCCGCCTCGAGCAGGTTGTCCGTCTGGAGCCGGTCCAGCAGGCCGCGCAGCCTGGGCCGACCCTCGGTCTCCACGAGTTCCTCGTACGTCGGCCCGTCGCCGGCGCGGGCCTGCTTCAGGCCCCACTGGCCCTTGAACAGGGCGCCCTCGTCGAGCCAGGACGCGTACTCCTTGAGCTGGATGCCCTTGATCACCCGGGTGCCCCAGAACGGTGGCTGGGGCACCGGGTTGTCGACGGCGACGTCCGAGCGGACATGACCGGCCTCGGGGCGGTCGTCGATCTCCACGGTGGCCGCGCGGACGCGGCGCTGCCTCAGCTCGGGCAGCTTCGCGCCGGGCACGCCGCGCTTGATGCCGATGAGGGCGTCCATCAGGCGCAGGCCCTCGAAGGCGTCGCGGGCGTAGCGGACCTCGCCCTGGTAGATCTCGTGCAGGTCCTGTTCGACGTAGGCACGGGTCAGCGCGGCGCCGCCGAGGATCACCGGGAAGTCGGCGGCCAGGCCGCGCTGGTTGAGCTCCTCCAGGTTCTCCTTCATGATCACCGTGGACTTCACCAGCAGTCCGGACATGCCGATGACGTCGGCGCGGTGCTGGTCGGCGGCGTCCAGGATCGCCGAGACGGGCTGCTTGATGCCGAGGTTGACCACGTTGTAGCCGTTGTTCGACAGGATGATGTCGACCAGGTTCTTGCCGATGTCGTGCACGTCGCCGCGGACGGTGGCGAGCACGATGGTGCCCTTGCCGTCCTCGTCGGTCTTCTCCATGTGCGGTTCCAGGTGGGCGACCGCCTTCTTCATCACCTCGGCGGACTGGAGCACGAACGGGAGCTGCATCTGGCCGGAGCCGAACAGCTCGCCGACCACCTTCATGCCGCCCAGCAGGGTGTCGTTGACGATGTCGAGGGCCTTGCGGGTCTCGAGCGCCCGGTCGAGGTCGGCCTCCAGGCCGTTCCGCTCGCCGTCGATGATCCGCCGCTCGAGGCGCTCGTCCAGGGGCAGCGCCGCCAGTTCCTCGGCCTTGCCGGCCTTCAGGGACTTGGCGGTGGCGCCCTCGAAGAGCTGCATCAGCCTCTGCAGCGGGTCGTAGCCCTCACGGCGCCGGTCGTGGATCAGGTCGAGGGCGGTGGTGACCTCCTCCTCGCTGAAGCGGGCGATGGGCAGGATCTTCGACGCGTGCACGATCGCCGAGTCCAGGCCCGCCTTGACGCATTCGTCGAGGAAGACGGAGTTGAGCAGGATGCGGGCGGCCGGGTTGAGGCCGAAGGAGATGTTCGACAGTCCCAGGGTGGTCTGCACCTCGGGGTGGCGGCGCTTGAGCTCGCGGATTCCCTCGATGGTGGCGATGCCGTCCTTGCGGGACTCCTCCTGGCCGGTGCAGATGGTGAAGGTGAGGCAGTCGATGAGGATGTCCTCCTCGTGGATGCCCCAGTTGCCGGTCAGGTCGTCGATGAGGCGTTCGGCGATCTCGACCTTCTTCTCGACGGTGCGGGCCTGCCCCTCCTCGTCGATGGTCAGCGCGATCAGCGCCGCGCCGTGCTCCCGGGCCAGCCGCGCGACGTGCGCGAAGCGGGACTCGGGGCCGTCGCCGTCCTCGTAGTTCACCGAGTTGACGACCGCCCGGCCGCCGAGTTTCTCCAGGCCGGCCCGCAGGACGGGGACCTCGGTGGAGTCGAGCACGATCGGCAGGGTGGAGGCGGTGGCGAACCGGCCGGCCAGTTCCTCCATGTCGGCGACGCCGTCACGGCCGACGTAGTCGACGCACAGGTCGAGCATGTGCGCGCCCTCGCGGATCTGCTCGCGGGCCAGTTCCACGCAGTCGTCCCAGCGGCCCTCGAGCATGGCTTCGCGGAACTTCCTGGAGCCGTTGGCGTTGGTGCGCTCGCCGATCGCGAGGTAGGAGGTGTCCTGGCGGAAGGGCACGCTCTGGTAGAGGGAGGCGGCTCCCGGCTCCGGCTGGGGGGTGCGCTCGGGCGGGGTGACGTCCCGGACGCGTTCCACGAGTTGACGCAGGTGTTCGGGGGTGGTGCCGCAGCAGCCGCCGACCAGGGACAGGCCGTAGTCGCGGACGAAGGTGTCCTGGGCGTCGGCCAGTCCCTCGGGGCCGAGCGGGAAGTGGGCGCCGTCCTTGGTGAGGACCGGCAGGCCGGCGTTGGGCATGCACAGCAGGGGGATGCGGGAGTGCCGGGTGAGGTAGCGCAGGTGCTCGCTCATCTCGGCGGGGCCCGTGGAGCAGTTCAGGCCGATCATGTCGATGCCGAGCGGCTCCAGGGCGGTGAGCGCGGCGCCGATCTCGGAGCCCAGGAGCATGGTGCCGGTGGTCTCGAACGCCATGGAGGCCAGCAGCGGCACCTCGACGCCGGTCGCCTCCATGGCGCGGCGGGCGCCGAGGACCGAGGCCTTGGTCTGCAGGAGGTCCTGGGTGGTCTCGACGATCAGCGCGTCGGCTCCGCCCGCGAGCAGGCCCTCGGCGTTGGCCTGGTAGCCGTCGCGGATCGTGCCGTAGCCGATGTGGCCGAGGGTCGGCAGCTTGGTGCCGGGGCCGATGGAGCCGAGCACCCAGCGGGTGCGGCCGTCGCGCGCCGCGTGCTCGTCGGCGACCTCCCGGGCGATGCGGGCGCCCGCCTCGGAGAGCTCGTGCACACGGTCGGCGATGTCGTACTCGGACGCGGCGCTGTGGTTGGCGCCGAAGGTGTTGGTCTCGACGCAGTCGACTCCGGCGTCGAAGTACTCGGAGTGGACCGAGCGGACGATGTCCGGGCGGGTCAGGTTCAGGATCTCGTTGCAGCCTTCGAGGTTCTCGAAGTCCTCGAGCGTGGGGTCCTGCGCCTGGAGCATGGTGCCCATCGCTCCGTCGGCGACCACCACACGGGTGGCGAGCGCCTCTCGGAGCGCGGCCACACGGGCTCGGCTGTCGGGGGAAGGGGTCAGCGGCAACGAGGCCATGTACGGGGCTCCCTCAGGTGCGACGGCTGTCGGCTTTGCGGCTGCCCGGAACGATCCCCGATGGAGCCTCCCGGGCAGGGGCACGCCGCCAGGGTATCGGGGACCGCGCCCCGATGTTCCGGACGTCCACGGGGCGGACCATGATGGCGTGGTTCCGCACGCCCCGTGCAGGGGCGGGGGGCGGATCAGGCCACGGATCACGGCCGATGGCGGCGGACCGTTGGCAAGAGGTCGACATCGAACGGTAGTGTTCGGCATTGCCGAACAGCGGCAGCGTCGCGGGGCGGCGGTCGAAGGGGACGGAGGCAGCACGGGGATGGCACGGAACATCCAGTCGCTCGAACGGGCGGCAGCGATGCTGCGCCTGCTGGCGGGCGGCGAGCGGCGGCTCGGCCTGTCGGACATCGCCTCGTCGCTGGGCCTCGCCAAGGGGACCGCCCACGGCATTCTGCGCACCCTCCAGCAGGAGGGCTTCGTCGAGCAGGACGACGCCTCCGGGCGCTACCAGCTGGGCGCGGAGCTGCTGCGCCTGGGCACCACGTACCTCGACGTGCACGAGCTGCGGGCGCGCGCCCTGGTGTGGACGGACGACCTGGCGCGCTCCAGCGGTGAGAGCGTCTATCTGGGCGTGCTGCACCAGCAGGGCGTACTGATCGTGCACCACGTGTTCCGGCCCGACGACAGCCGGCAGGTCCTGGAGATCGGGGCCATGCAGCCACTGCACTCCACGGCCCTGGGCAAGGTGCTGGCAGCCTACGACCCGGTGGCCCACAGCGAGGCGCTGGAGGGCGACCGCAAGTCGTTCACCGACCGCACGGTGTGCGATCCGGAGGCCTTCGAGCGGATCCTCGACCTCACTCGCGCGCGCGGGTACGCGGCGGACGTCGAGGAGACCTGGGAGGGCGTGGCCTCGGTCGCGGCCCCCGTCCACGACCGGCGACGCATGCCGGTCGGCGCGGTCGGCGTCACGGGCGCGGTGGAGCGGCTGCGGCAGGACGGCGAGCTGCGCCCGGAGCTGATCGCAGCGGTCCGCGACTGCGCCCGCTCGGTGTCGCGGGACCTGGGTGCCCGGCGCTTCTGAGCGCGGCGCGGGTACAACCGGCACACAGGGGGACCCGGCCGGGGCGCCGTACGGCGCCCCGGCCGTCGCCGTACCCCCGGCGGACAATGGGGGCGTGTCACCACAGATCGAATACCGTGGATCGACATCCCGGGACAATTGATAACGATCGCGCTTTCGACAACCAAACCCTTGACGCACAGGCAGGGCGAGGAAAGACTCCCGTCCATCGGTCGGCATTGTCGAACACTTACCGGCAATACGCGTTAGAGTGTGACAACGCCACGGGCCGACATCGCTCTCATCCCTGAGGGCGCCAATCCCCGGTGGGACCCGGGGGTCGGCTTCCCTGGACGAAGGACAAAGGAGTCGCGGGTGTCCAGCTCCGACATCTTCATCGGCGAGACCATCGGTACCGCCATACTCATCCTGCTCGGCGGCGGCGTGTGTGCCGCCGTGACCCTGAAGGCTTCCAAGGCCCGTAACACCGGATGGCTCGCCATCGCCTTCGGGTGGGGCTTCGCCGTCATGACGGCCGTGTACGTCTCCGCTCCGCTCTCCGGAGCCCACCTCAACCCGGCCGTGACCGTGGCCCTCGCCGTCAAGGACGGCGACTGGGGCAACGTTCCGGTCTATTTCGCCGGAGAGCTCCTCGGCGCGATGCTCGGCGCCACGCTGGTCTGGCTGGCCTACTACGGCCAGTTCCAGGCGCACCTCACCGACAAGGAGATCGTCGGCGACCGGGGCTCGCAGGTCCAGGCCAAGGCGGTCGAGGCCCAGGAGAAGGGCGCCGGCCCGGTGCTCGGCATCTTCTCCACCGGCCCGGAGATCCGCAACGCCGTGCAGAACCTCGCCACGGAGATCATCGGCACCTTCGTGCTGATCATCGCCGTGCTCACCCAGGGCCTGAACGACGAGGGCAACGGCCTCGGCGTGCTGGGTGGTCTGATCACGGCCCTGGTGGTCGTCTCCATCGGCCTGTCCCTCGGCGGGCCGACCGGTTACGCGATCAACCCGGCCCGTGACCTCGGTCCGCGCGTCGTGCACGCCCTCCTGCCGCTGCCCAACAAGGGCGGCTCCGACTGGTCCTACGCCTGGGTCCCGGTGGTCGGTCCGCTGATCGGCGGCGCCCTCGCGGCGGGCGTCTACAACCTCGCCTTCGCCTGAGGGTGACCCCGCCGCCGCAGAACCCCCAGTCTTGTAGAAGCGCCGTACGTACAGCCCCGCAACCAAGGAACCTCCAGGAGTACACAGTGACCGACGACCACACCGCCGGCATCGCCTCCCACGGCCACGGTCCGTTCATCGCCGCCATCGACCAGGGCACGACCTCGTCGCGCTGCATCGTCTTCGACCGCGACGGCCGCATCGTCGCCGTCGACCAGAAGGAACACGAGCAGATCTTCCCCAAGCCGGGCTGGGTCGAACACGACGCCACCGAGATCTGGACCAATGTCCAGGAAGTCGTCGCCGGCGCCGTCGAGAAGGCCGGTATCACCCGGGACGACATCAAGGCCATCGGCATCACCAACCAGCGCGAGACCACCGTGCTGTGGGACCGGAACACCGGTGAGCCGGTCCACAACGCCGTCGTCTGGCAGGACACGCGTACCGACGCCCTCTGCCGCGAGCTCGGCCGCAACGTGGGGCAGGACCGTTTCCGCCGCGAGACCGGTCTCCCCCTCGCCTCCTACTTCGCCGGCCCCAAGGCCCGCTGGCTGCTCGACAACGTCGAGGGCCTCAAGGAGCGCGCCGAGGCGGGCGACATCCTCTTCGGCACCATGGACACCTGGGTCATCTGGAACCTGACCGGCGGCGTGGACGGCGGCAGGCACGTCACCGACGTCACCAACGCGTCCCGCACGATGCTGATGAACCTGCACACCATGCAGTGGGACAAGAAGATCGCCGAGTCCATCGGCGTGCCGACGGCGATGCTGCCCGAGATCCGTTCCTCCGCCGAGGTCTACGGCGAGATCAAGGGCGGGAGCCTGGGCGACCTGCTCGGCGGCATCCCGGTCGCCTCCGCGCTCGGCGACCAACAGGCGGCCCTGTTCGGCCAGACCTGCTTCGCCGAGGGCGAGACCAAGTCGACGTACGGCACCGGCACCTTCATGGTGATGAACACCGGCGACAAGATCATCAACTCCTACAGCGGGCTGCTGACCACCGTCGGCTACCAGATCGGCGACCAGAAGCCGGTCTACGCCCTCGAGGGCTCCATCGCCGTCACCGGTTCGCTGGTGCAGTGGATGCGCGACCAGATGGGCCTGATCTCCACCGCCGCCGAGATCGAGACCCTCGCGCTCTCGGTCGAGGACAACGGCGGCGCCTACTTCGTACCGGCCTTCTCCGGCCTGTTCGCCCCGTACTGGCGCTCCGACGCCCGCGGTGTGATCGCCGGCCTGACCCGGTACGTCACCAAGGCGCACATCGCGCGCGCCGTCCTGGAGGCCACCGCCTGGCAGACGCGGGAGATCGCCGACGCCATGACGAAGGACTCCGGCGTCGAACTGACCGCCCTCAAGGTCGACGGCGGCATGACCTCCAACAACCTGCTGATGCAGACCCTCGCCGACTTCGTGGACGCGCCCGTGGTGCGCCCCATGGTCGCCGAGACCACCTGCCTCGGCGCCGCCTACGCCGCCGGCCTCGCCGTCGGCTTCTGGAACAACACCGACGACCTGCGCGCCAACTGGCGCCGGGCCGCCGAGTGGACCCCCCACATGGACGCGGAGATCCGCGACCGTGAGTACAAGAGCTGGCTCAAGGCCGTCGAGCGGACCATGGGCTGGCTCGAGGACGAAGACTGACGAGGAGCAAGACCCGACATGACCACTCAGTCCACCCCGCAGTCCGTGCCTGCCCTGGGGACGCACCCGGCTTCCAGCTCGAACCCGAGCCGGGCCGAGACCCGGGAGCAGCTCTCCAAGGCGTCGTACGACCTCCTCGTGATCGGCGGCGGCATCCTGGGCATCTCCACCGCCTGGCACGCCGCGCAGTCCGGCCTCAGGGTGGCTCTGGTCGACGCCGGCGACTTCGCCGGCGCCACGTCCTCCGCCTCCTCCAAGCTCCTCCACGGCGGTCTGCGCTATCTGCAGACCGGCGCGGTGAGGCTGGTGGCGGAGAACCACTTCGAGCGCCGTGCGGTCTCCCGCCAGGTGGCACCCCATCTGGCGAATCCGCTCACCTTCTACCTCCCCGTGTACAAGGGCGGGCCGCACGGCGCGGCGAAGCTCGGAGCAGGTGTCTTCGCGTATTCGGCGCTCTCGGCCTTCGGCGACGGCGTGGGCCATCTGCTCTCCCCCGCCAGGGCCGCGCGGGACGTTCCGGAGCTGCGCACGGACAACCTCAAGGCCGTGGCCGTGTACGGCGACGACCAGATGAACGACGCGCGGATGGCGCTGATGACGGTCCGCGCGGCGGCCGAGTCGGGCGCCGTCGTCCTCAACCACGCCGAGGTGACCGGTCTGCGGTTCACCAGGGGCCGGGTGACCGGTGCCGAGCTGCGCGACCGGCTGTCGGGCGACGAGTTCGGCCTCGACGCCCGTCTGGTGCTGAACGCGACCGGGCCGTGGGTCGATCACCTGCGCCGGATGGAGGACCCGAAGGCGGCTCCGTCCATCCGCCTGTCCAAGGGCGCGCACCTGGTCCTGAAGCGGACCGCTCCGTGGCGGGCCGCGCTGGCCACGCCGATCGACAAGTACCGCATCACCTTCGCCCTCCCCTGGGAGGACATGCTGCTGCTCGGCACGACCGACGAGGAGTTCGAGGGCGACCCGGCGGACGTCGCGGTCACCGAGAAGGACACCGCCCAGATACTCGACGAGGCCGCGTTCTCCATCCGCGACCAGCAGCTGGACCGTGACCTGATCACGTACTCCTTCGCCGGCCTGCGGGTGCTGCCGGGCGGCCCCGGGGACACCGCGAAGGCCAAGCGCGAGACGGTCGTCAGCGAGGGCCGCGGCGGGATGCTGTCCGTCGCGGGCGGCAAGTGGACCACCTTCCGCCACATCGGCCGCACGGTGATGCGCAAGCTCCAGGAACTGCCCGGCCACCCGCTGGGCGACGACTTCGAGCCCGTCGCGGCGCTGCCGAGCAAGCTGCCGCTGCCGGGGGTCGCCAACCCGCGCGCCGTCACCCACCGGCTGCTGGTGGACGGCCCCGCGCCCGGCCCGCGCATGGCCGAGGACACCGCCCGGCACCTGGCCACCCACTACGGTTCGCTGGCCTTCGACATCGCCCGGCTGGCCAACGACGACCCGGCGCTGGCCCGGCGCGTCCACCCGGACGCCCCGGAGATCTGGGCGCAGGTCGTCTGGGCCCGGGACCACGAGTGGGCCGAGACTGCGGACGACGTGCTGCGCCGCCGCACGACGCTGACGATCCGAGGTCTTGCCACGGACGAGGTCCGCGCGGAGGTCCAGGGCCTGCTCGACAAGAGGTGACCGCACGGTCACCGGTCCTCCCGCACGGGAGACGGTGACGGGAAGGGGCGACTCCGGACAGGTCCTGCGGGCCGGCGGAGTCGCCCCTTCCGGCTGTGGGACCGCCCCGGAGGGCCCGCATAATGGCCCGGATACATCGGACGTCTGGTCCGTAGGGGATCCGCAGGAGGCCGGGATGGCAGTCACCGACGAAGCGATCGAGAAGATCAAGGGGATGATCGTCTCCGGCGCACTGCGTCCCGGCGACCGGCTGCCCAGGGAGAGCGAACTCGCGGCCGAACTGGGGCTGTCGCGCAACTCCCTGCGGGAGGCGGTGCGCGCACTGTCGCTGATCCGGATCCTGGACGTGCGGCAGGGCGACGGCACGTACGTCACCAGCCTGGATCCGCAACTGCTGCTGGAGGCGCTGAGTTTCGTCGTGGACTTCCACCGGGACGACACGGTCCTGGAGTTCCTCGCCGTGCGCCGCATCCTGGAGCCGGCCGCGACGGCCGTCGCGGCGACGCTGATCAGCGAGCGGGAACTGGACGCGCTGTCGGAGCAGTTGGACGGGCTGGGACCCGAACCCTCGGTGGAGGCCCTGGTCGCCGCCGATCTGGAATTCCACCGGGGGATCGTGCGGGGCT
Organism: Streptomyces sp. NEAU-W12; assembly: GCF_026242095.1. NCBI lineage: Bacteria > Bacillati > Actinomycetota > Actinomycetes > Kitasatosporales > Streptomycetaceae > Streptomyces > Streptomyces sp. NEAU-W12. Next base: position 111,183 of record NZ_JAPJDM010000015.1, on the reverse strand, counting down.
CGGGCAACTCCGTGCTCTGTTCGCTGCTCGACGGTCTGTCCGGTCCCACCACCCGGGCCCGCGTCTGGCGCGGGCTCACCCAGGAGGACGCCGTCGGCCGGACCCTGCGCGAGCACCGGGCCATCCTGGCGGCCCTGCGGGACCGGGACGCGGAGGCGGCGCGGTCGTGGGCCACCGTCCACATCGCGAGCGTCGAGCAGTGGCTGCGGTCCACGCTGTGAGAGCCCGCCGTCCGCGCCGTGAGCCGGTCCGCTGCGCCCCGTGAGCGGGCGGCCCTGCCGGACAGCTCGGATCAATGCGGGGTGTTTCCCGGTGTCCGCCGGGGCAGTGTTGGGGCATTCCCCCTGCGAGGGGGCTGCGGGCACTCCCCCGGCACGCCGTAAGGTTGGGGGGTACGCGAGGGCACGTCGGAAGGAGGCACTGGGTGATCGAGCTCGAGGGGGTTCCCGAGCTGATCGACCCGGTCATGGTGGCCGCGTTCGAGGGCTGGAACGATGCCGGCGACGCCGCCTCCACCGCGGTCGCGCATCTGGACAGGGAATGGAAGGGCCAGGTGTTCGCGGCGCTGGACGCCGAGGACTACTACGACTTCCAGGTCAACCGGCCCACGGTGTTCATGGACGGCGGCGTCCGGAAGATCACCTGGCCGACGACGCGGTTGTCGGTGGTCCGGGTCGGCGGCGACAAGCCACGCGATCTGGTGCTGGTCCGCGGGATCGAACCCTCCATGCGCTGGCGCTCGTTCTGCAACGAGCTGCTGGGCTTCGCCCACGAACTCGGGGTGGAACTGGTGGTCGTCCTGGGCGCCCTGCTCGGTGACACGCCGCACACCCGTCCGGTCCCGATCAGCGGGACCACGTCCGATCCGGACCTGGCCCGCCGCATGGACCTCGAGGAGACCAAGTACGAGGGACCCACGGGGATCGTCGGCATCCTCCAGGAGGCGTGCACGCACGCGGGTGTCCCGGCGGTGTCGCTGTGGGCGGCGGTCCCGCACTACGTGTCGCAACCGCCCAACCCGAAGGCGACGCTGGCCCTCCTGAACCGGCTGGAGGACCTGATCGACGTGCGCATCCCCCTGGGCGAACTGTCCGAGGACGCGCGCGCCTGGCAGGTGGGCGTGGACCAACTGGCCGCGGAGGACAGCGAGGTCGCGGAGTACGTCCAGTCGCTGGAGGACGCCCGGGACACGGCCGAGCTGCCGGAGGCGTCGGGCGAGGCGATCGCCCGCGAGTTCGAGCGCTATCTGCGGCGCCGTGACGGCTCGTCCGGCCCGCCGCAGCCCGGCGGCCACGCCACGGCCGACGGCGGGGACGGCGCGTCGTTCCGGCGGGACACCCCGGGCAGCCGGCCCCGCCCGCCGAAACCCCCGAAACCGGACACGGACGGCGAGGATTCCTCGGAGGACTAGGGCCTGCGGCGAAAGCGGCGTCGTCGCCCGAAGGGCGGCCGCGCGGCGTCCGGTGCGGGCTCTCGTAGTGCCGCCCGGAAGCCCTCGCACCGGGCGTACCCGGGCTTTCGGGCGGTGCGGCGCGAGGGCGTGCCGGACGCCGCTTGGCCGGCGTCACCCTCGCCACAGGCCCTGGACACATGGGTGTGCGGGAGAGGGGTGCCCCGCCAGCCGACGGGGCACCCCTCTGTGTTTCCGGGCAGCCGGGTCCTGTCGGCCTACAGCGCCACGCCGAGCAGGGCGTCCACCGCGCGGGAGACGATTCCCGGCGCCCCGGTGTCCGTGCCTCCCTGCTGCTCCTGGGTCACGGCCCAGCGGTCGACGGCGGTCAGGGCCGCCGGGGCGTCCAGGTCGTTGGCCAGGGCTTCGCGGATCTCGTCCACGAGGGCCTCGGCGGAGGGGCCGTCGGGGCGGGAGACGGCGGCCCGCCAGTGCCCGAGCCGGGTCACGGCGTCCTGGAGGACCTGGTCGGTCCATTCCCAGTCGGCGCGGTAGTGGTGGGAGAGCAGCGCCAGCCGGATCGCCGCCGGGTCGACGCCGTCCTGCCTCAGCCGGGACACGAAGACCAGGTTGCCCTTGGACTTGGACATCTTCTCGCCGTGCAGGGCGACCATGCCCGCGTGGACGTACGCCTTGGCCATGGGGAACTCGCCGGTGAGCGCCTGGGCGTGGGAGGCGCCCATCTCGTGGTGCGGGAAGACCAGGTCGGAGCCGCCGCCCTGGACGTCGAAGCCCATGCCCAGGTGGTCGAGGGCGATGGCCACGCACTCGATGTGCCAGCCCGGACGGCCCCGGCCCAGCGACCCGCCGTCCCAGCTGGGCTCGCCCTCGCGGGCGGCCGACCAGAGCATCGGGTCGAGGGGGTTCTTCTTGCCCGGGCGCTCCGGGTCGCCGCCGCGTTCCGCGGACAGCAGCCGCATGGCGGCGGCGTCGAGATGCGAGACCTGCCCGAAGCGCGGGTCGGCCTCGACCGAGAAGTAGGTGTCGCCCTCGAGTTCGTACGCCGCGCCGAGGTCGCGCAACCGTTCGACGAGCGGGACGATCCCGGGTATCGCCTCCACGGCACCTATGTACTGCTGCGGCGGCAGCATCCGCAGGGCCGTCATGTCCTCGCGGAAGAGCTGGGTCTCCTGCTCGGCGAGCGCGGCCCAGTCGACGCCGTCCCGCTCGGCCCGCTCCAGCAGCGGGTCGTCGACGTCGGTGACGTTCTGGACGTAGTGGACCTGCCGCTTGGTGTCGAGCCACACGCGCTGCACGAGGTCGAACGCGTTGTACGTCGCCGCGTGTCCGATGTGGGTGGCGTCGTACGGGGTGATGCCGCAGACGTAGATACGGGCTACGGGACCGGGGTCGAGTGTGACCGGCCCCCCGGTCGCGGTGTCGTGGATCCTCAGGTCGCGTCCCTGACCAGGCAGGGCGGGGACCTCGGAAGCGGGCCAGGCATGCATGTCATGAGCGTAACCGGACCATGGTCCAGGATACGAACCGGAGCAGGCCGGACGACCGGGAAGGCACTCTTGCGCGTCACCGCGGAAGGTGCTGGTGGTGTGCGTGCGGAGAGTGTGCGGGCCGGGCCCGGCCCGCGGCGGATCCGGACCACCAAACCCGGGGCGGGCCGAAGGACCCGGAGCCGGGCGGCGGACCCGGTTCAGACCGGTGGCCAGGGGATGGCCGGCCAGTCGCCGCCGGGTTCCGGATGCGTGCCGGTGGCGAGGAGGGAGGCCACGCGGGCGCGGGTGGCGTCGATCTCGGCGGGGGTGATGTGCGCGGCCAGTGAGGCCGCCAGCGGGCCGTCCTCGGCGAGGGCCTTCCCCAGGGTCTCCAGGACCTCGCGCGCCTCCTCGGTCAAGGGCTCTCCCGCCCACCCCCACAGCAGGGTGCGCAGCTTGTCCTCGGCGTTGAAGGTGACACCGTGGTCGATGCCGTGGAGCCGGCCGTCCCGGGTGGGCAGGAGGTGCCCGCCCTTGCGGTCGGCGTTGTTGATCACCGCGTCGAGCACGGCCAGCCGGCGCAGCCGCTCGTCGTCGGCGTGCACGAGCAGCGCGGTGCGTCCCTCGCCCACCTCGGCGAACCCGATCGCCTTCCAGCCGGGTCCGGGTTCCGCCCGGTCGACCAGGGCGAGGAGTTCCGCGTCCGGGGCGGTCTCGATCCACAGCTGGCACATGCCCTCCCCGTGCGGCCCGTCCCGCAGCACGGTGGGCGGCACCAGTCCCCAGCCGGTCGCCTCGGAGACCAGGTACGCCGCGACCTCGCGCCCGGCGAGCGTGCCGTCCGGGAAGTCCCACAGGGGCCGCTCCCCCGCGACGGGCTTGTAGACACAGGCAGCCTCGCGGCCCTCGTGGGTCACGGTGCAGTACAGTGCCGCGTTCGACGCCTCACGGATGCGTCCGCGCACGGTCAGCTCGCCCTCGGCGAGCAGCAGCACCGCGGCCGCGGGGCCGGCAGGGTCCACGGGGCCGGCGGAGCCGTCGGGGGTCACGCTCCGCGCCGGTATCCGTTCTGACGCGGACATACGTGTCCTTCCGGGTCGAGAGGGAGGCTGCACAGCGGGCACGGCGGCCGGCCCGCGTTGACGACCTCGAGGGCGCGCTTGGCGAACGCACGGGCCTGGACGCCGGTGAGCCGGACCCTGAGCATCGGGGGCCCGTTCTCCTCGTCCTGCAGCAGCCGCTCCTCCGCCTCGGCGAGGTCCTCCTCGGATTCGGCGTCCAGTTCGACGAGCGCCTGCGCCTCGACGATCATGCACTCCTCCTCGCCGTCCCAGGCGAGCGCCATGGTGCCGACGCGGAACTCCTCCTCCACGGGGGCGTCCAGCGGGGCGGTGTCGGCGATCTCCGTCGGTGCCACGGCGGGCACGGCGGCGCCGCCCCCGCTACGGCGTACGACCTCGTCGAGGAGTTCGTCCATGCGCTCGGCCAGTGCGGCGACCTGGGTCTTCTCCAGGGCCACGCTGGTCACCCGGGAGCCGGCTGAGGCCTGGAGGAAGAACGTACGGCGCCCTGGCAGCCCGACCGTACCGGCCACGAAACGTTCCGGCTGGTCGTAGAGGAACACCTGACGGGACACGTCCTGTCTCCATTGAGAGTCGTGGGTACCTGTGGCCACGGCGCTGCCGCGACGGCTTCACCCTACTGCGGCCGACGATCACGGTGCGCCCGCGCCGCCGCCCACCGGGGCGTCGGCGGGCGACTCGGCCCGGGGCGCCAGGGCGGCGAAGTCACCGGTGTCGCCGAGCCGGACGAGGTAGGGGCGCAGCCGTGTGTACCGGATCGCGGTGATGGAACAGGGATCGACGGAAATCCGCTGGAAGAGGTCGAGGTGAAGTCCGAGTGCTTCGGCGACGAGGGACTTGATGATGTCCCCGTGCGAGCACATGAGATAGACGGCGTCACCGCCGTGGTCGCGCTCCACGCGCGCGTTCCACTCGCGCACCGCCTCGGCGGCACGTGTCTGCATCGCGCGCAGGGACTCCCCGCCGGGGAAGGCGGCGGCCGACGGGTGGGCCTGGACGACCTCCATGAGGGGCTCGTCCTTGAGTTCGGCGAGCTTGCGGCCCGTCCAGTCGCCGTAGTCGCACTCCCCGATACGGTCGTCGGTGTGGGCGGTGAGGCCGGGGCGGGCGTCCAGGAGCGGCCTGATCGTCTCCTGGCAACGCTGGAGAGGGCTGGCGACGACCTCGCAAAGGGGCAGGGCGGCGAGCCGTCCGGGCAGGGCGGCGGCCTGTGCGGTCCCGCGTTCGTCGAGGGCGACGCCGGGCGTGCGGCCGGCGAGCAGCCCCTCGGTGTTGGCGGTGGATCGTCCGTGCCGGACCAGGAGCAATGTGGGCATGCGGCCCAGGGTAGGCGTACGCGCGGATGTGTGGCCGGGCGCGTCGCGAGGTGCGCTGCCCGGTGCGGTGGGACCGGATGTGCCGGCCGGCCGGTGAAGGGAGAGTGCGTTCCGTGATCGTCGACTGCGCCGTCTACCGGGAGGGGCACCGGACGGAGGGGCCCGAGGACTTCTCCGACGCGCTGGAGCAGGCGCGGGCCTCGGGCGGCTTCGTGTGGATCGGGCTGCACGAGCCGACGGAGGACGAGTTCGGCCTGGTCTCCCAGGAGTTCGGACTGCATCCGCTGGCGGTCGAGGACGCCCTCAAGGCGCATCAGCGGCCCAAGCTGGAAATGTACGACGACTCGCTGTTCATGGTCCTCAAACCGGTCGCCTACGAGCCGGACAGCGACACCGTCTCCAGCGGCGAGGTCATGATCTTCCTGGGGGACGCGTTCGTGGTGACCGTCCGGCACGGCGAGGGCTCCCCGCTGAACGCCGTACGGAACCGTCTGGAGCACGAGCCGGAGCTGCTGGGGAAGGGGCCGACGTCGGTGGTGTACGCGATCGCCGACGCGGCCGTCGACCACTATCTCGACGTGGCGACCGAGCTGCAGACCGACCTCGAGGAGCTGGAGGCGGAGGTCTTCAGCCCCGACGGTGCCGGCGCGCGGCACACCGCGTCCCGGATCTACACGTTCAAGCGGCAGATCCTGGAGTTCCGCAGGGCGACCGGGCCGCTGACGCAGCCGATGGCACGGCTGGCGGGAGCGGGCGCGTTCGGTGCGGCGGTGCCCTTCGTGTCCAAGAAGGCGCGGCCCTTCTTCCGTGACGTGCACGATCACCTCACGCGCGTGAACGAGTCCGTGGAGAGCCTGGACCGGCTGGTGTCGGACATCCTCTCGGCGCATCTGGCCCAGGTGAGCGTCCGGCAGAACGACGACATGCGGAAGATCTCCGCGTGGGCGGCGATGGCGGCGGTCCCCACGATGCTCGCGGGGGTCTACGGCATGAACTTCGAGCACATGCCGGAGCTGCGGTGGGAGGGGTCCTACCCGGCGGTGATCGTGGTGATGGCCGTGCTGGAGGTGCTGCTGTACCGGCTGTTCAAGCAACGCGGCTGGATGTAGCGGGAGGCTGACCGAAGCAGCGGGCGTCGGGGCCGAGAAGCATCACGGGCCCGTCTCCAAGCATCATGGGCCCGTCTCCGCGAGGATTCCGCACGTGCCGCGGTTCCGCAGTCCGCGGCTGCGGCGCTCCGCAGCGCCCGCAGTGCCCGCGGTGGCCGGAAGTCGTCCGCGAGGAAGGAGCCGGGCGGGAGGAGGGGCGCACGGCAGCCGGGACGGCCGGCGACCACGCCGGAGACAGGAGGGGCGAGGGGGCGCCGGGGCGTAACCGCGGAGGCCACCGGGCGTTGTGGTGGGTGACGGCCGTGGCGGGGAAGACCCCCGAGCCCCCGCCACGGCCGGAGAACCTTCGGCTGCTGGGTCGGCGGTGCTACGCGAGGCCTGCGCGCTCCAGGGCCTCGGTGCCGGCGCGCAGCGACGCGAGGCGCTCGTCGAGGGTGAGACCCGCCGGAGCGAGGGTGAGGGTGGTGACCCCGGCCGCCGCGTAGGCCTTCATCCGGTCCGCGATGCGGTCCACGGAGCCGAGGAGCGTGGTGGAGTCGATCAGGTCGTGCGGTACGGCCGCGGCGGCGCCCTGCTTGTCGCCGGACAGGTACTTGTCCTGGATCTCGGCGGCCTCCCGCTCGTAGCCCATGCGCCCGGCGAGCTGGTTGTAGAAGTTCTGCTTGCGGCTGCCCATACCGCCGACGTACAGCGCGGTGTAGGGGCGGAAGGTGTCGGCCAGGGCGGTGACGTCCTTGTCGTCGCCGACGGCGAGGGGCAGGGTGGGGCAGACGTCGAAGCCCTCGAGGGTCTTGCCGGCCTTCTCGCGGCCCGCCCTCAGGTACGTGACGGCGGTGTCCTCGAGGTGGTCGGCGGAGGGGAAGATCAGCAGGGCGCCGTCGGCGATCTCGCCGGTCTGTTCGAGGTTCTTCGGGCCGATCGCGGCGATGTAGAGGGGGATGTGCTCACGCTGCGGGTGCACGGTCAGCCTGATGGGTTTGCCGGGGCCGCCGGGGAGGGGCAGCGTCCAGTGCTCGCCGTCGTGGGTGAGGCGCTCGCGCGTCATGGCCTTGCGGATGATCTCGACGTACTCGCGGGTCCGGGCGAGCGGCTTGTCGAACTTGACGCCGTACCAGCCCTCGGAGACCTGCGGGCCGGAGACGCCGAGGCCGAGGCGGAACCGGCCGCCGGAGAGGGAGTCGAGGGTGGCGGCCGTCATCGCCGTCATCGCGGGCTGGCGGGCCGGGATCTGGAAGATGGCCGAGCCCACGTCGATGCGTTCGGTCTGGGCGGCGACCCAGGTGAGCACGGTGGCGGCGTCGGAGCCGTAGGCCTCGGCCGCCCAGCAGACCGCGTACCCGAGGCGGTCCGCCTCCTGCGCCACGGCGAGGTTGTCCGCGTCCATTCCGGCACCCCAGTAGCCGAGGTTGATCCCGAGCTGCATGGCCGTCTCCCCTTACCGATCGGTAACGTAGCTTGTGCGGAGACCCTATACCGCGGGGGACGGGCGGAGCGGGCGGCGCCCGCGGCCTTCGGCCGGGCGGGGCCCGGCGGTCCGGGCGGTCCGGTGCCTGGGGAAATCCGTTGTCGGCAGGTCCCGCACCACAAGGTCCGGCCAGTAATCTCGGCGTCCATGGAGCAGAGGCATCTCGGCCGTACCGGCCTGCGTGTGTCCCGGATCGGCCTCGGGACCCTGACCTGGGGTCGGGACACCGACGAACACGACGCCGCGGACCTCTTGAAGACCTTCTGCGAGGCGGGCGGGAACCTCGTCGACACCGCCGACGTGTACGGCGACGGGGAGGCCGAGTATCTGCTCGGACAGCTCATGGACGGGCTGGTGTCGCGCCGTGACCTCGTCATCTCGACGAAGGCCGGGAGCGTGCCGGATCCGGACCGCAGGGTCGACGGCTCGCGCGGGCACCTGCTCTCCGCGCTGGACGCCTCGCTCGCGCGCCTGGGCACCGACCACGTCGACGTGTGGCACATCCACTCCTACGATCCCGCCACCCCGCTCGAGGAGACACTCCAGGCCCTGGACATCGCCGTCTCCAGCGGGCGGGCCCGTTATGCCGGCGTGTCCAACTTCTGCGGCTGGCAGCTGGCCAGAGCAGCGACCTGGCAGCTCGCCGCGCCCGGCTCGCGCGCCCGGCTCGCAAGTACCCAGATGGAGTACTCGCTGCTCCAGCGGGGTGTGGAGCGGGAGGTGCTGCCGGCCGCCCTCGACACCGGGATCGGGCTGATTCCCTCGTCACCGCTCGGGCGGGGCGTACTCACCGGCAAGTACCGGGGCGACGCCGTGCCGCCGGACTCGCGGGGCGCCTCCGCGCACCTGGCGCCGTTCGTGGAGCCGTATCTGGACGACACGGCGAGCAGGATCGTGGACGCGGTGACGACGGCGGCGGACGGGCTCGCCGTGACCGCGCTCCAGGTGGCTCTCGCGTGGGTGCGGGACCGGCCGGGCGTGACCGCCCCCGTCGTCGGCGCGCGCAACGCACAGCAGCTCACGGCGGCGTTGTCGGTGGAGGCGCTTAGTCTTCCTGACGAGATCTGCCGGGCGCTCGACGATGTGTCGGCTCCCGTGCACCGCTATCCCGATCACGACTGGAGCACGCTGTGAGCACGGAGCCGCCCGAGACCACGGAGGACGCCGAGCCGGGGACGCCGGGCGAGGCCGCGGACACCACGGACGCCGCGGACGCCTCTTCGAAGACGCCGGCGGAGTCGGAGAACGCGGCGGCGGAGGGCGAGCAGGCACCCGGGCCCCGGCAGGTGTCCGAGGCCGAGGCCGAGTTGCTGGCGCAGCGGGCCGAGCGGGAGCGGATCGAGCGGCGGAAGGCGGAGCGGCAGGGGCCGGTCGCGGCCGGCGGCAAGCTGAGCGGCACGGCGGCCGATCTGCTCGCCGCCGTACGGGCCGTGGAGAGCGGCGAGAAGCCGGCGGCCGCGGTGTCCGAGGAGCCCCGGCCCGCGCCACGGCGGCCCGCTCCCGAACCGGTACGGCCGGCGCCGCCGACGACCGTCGGGCCGGCCCCCGCCCCCGACGTGGTCGCGGCCGTGCGCGAGGTGCTCGCCCGGGGCGGCGCGCCCGGAGGGCTCGCCGTGCAGGCGGCCGATGTGCTGGGCGGGGGGGCCGCACAGGCGCTGCGGAACGATCCCTGGCTGCTGTTGCGGGTGACGGGCGTACGGCCCGAGCAGGCGGACGGTTTCGCCCGGGCGCTGCTCGGCGGCGGAGCCGGGCCGGACGACGGACGTCGGGAGCGGGCGGTCACCGGGTGGCTGCTGGAGCAGGCCGCGGAGGCGGGGCACACCGCCCTGGAGATGTCCGCGCTGACCGCGGCGCTGGCGCGGCAGGGGGTACCGGATGCCGAGGAGGCCGTGCGGACCGCGGTCTCCGACGGTGACGTCCTCGTCTTCCAGGACCCGCTGCCCCGAACGGGCCCCTCGGCACCGCAGCGAGCCGGCGCCGCGCACGGCGAGGACGGGACGGACGACGCGGAGGGCGCGGAGGGCGCGGAGGGCGCGGAGGGCGCGGAGGGCGCGGAGGGCGCGGAGGGCGCGGAGGGCGCGGACGAGGAGCGGCCCGTCAGGGTACTCGTGGGGCTCGAGCGGTATGCGATGGCCGAGGAGAGCCTCGCCGACGGGCTCGCCCGGCTCGTCGACTCCTCGCCCGAACGAGGAGGTCCGGGTACGGAGTGGGAGCGGGCCGCCGCCTCGGTGGGGGGCTCCGCGGGGGAGCTGATCCGCGCGGTCGCCGGTCACGGGCTGGTGCTCCACACGGGCGGGGAGGCGTCGCTCGCCGAGCCCGCGGCCCTGCTCCGGGCGGCGCACGGTCTCGGGCTGCGCGCCTGGGCCGCCGCCCACACCCCCGTCGGGCGCACCCGGTTCGCGGCCCTGCTGGAGGCCGCCACGGCCGGGGACACGGGCACGGCCACGGGCCTGGGGGATGCGACCGCCGAAGCAGACGTGGCGGGGGAGGCCGGGCCCGAGGGCCCCGAAGTCGCCACCGTCGCCGGGCTGCTGTCCGGTGCCGAGGGGCCGGGGCGGGACGCCGACGGGGCGCTGCTGCTGGACCTGCTCGTCGTGCTGGACGCTCCCCGGCTGGACGTCGAGGCGGCCGCGCTGGTCACCGAGTCGCTGCCGGACGGCGCCCGGCTGCTGCTGGCCGGGGATCCGGGCGTGCTGTGGTCCGTCGGTCCCGGTCGGGTGTTCGCCGATCTGCTGGCGGCGCGCGCGTGTCCGCAGGTCGCCTCCCGGCGGCCGGACCCCGGGCCGCTGGGCGAACTGGTCTCCGGTATCGGGGTCGGTGAGCTGAACCAGGTGGCGGCGCCCGGCAGGGAGGTCGTCATCGTGCCGGTGCGGGACCCTGGCGAGGCCGTGCACCGGACGGTGCAGCTCGTGGTCGACTCGGTGCCGCGCGCGATCGGGGTACCGGCGGAGGAGACGCAGGTGATCACGCCGGGGCACGGGGGCGCGGTGGGTACGCGCGCGCTGAACGCGGCGTTGAAGGAGCGGCTGAATCCGGGGCCGGGGCGCTTCGGCGGTTTCGACCCGGGCGACCGGATCGCCTACTCCCCCGCCCGGGGACGCACGGTGCCGGGCCGGGTGGTGAAGGCCGACGCGGACGGGCTGCACCTGTCCTGCGCGGGCGAGGCCGTCGTCGTACCGCAGGAGCGGGTGGAGCAGTCGGTGCGGCACGGCTGGGCGCTGACGGCGCACCAGGCGGCGGGTGACCGGTGGCCGGCCGTGGTCGTGGTGCTGCCCGGCGATGCCGTGCGGGCGTTGAGCCGGCCGTGGGTGTACACCGCGTTCAGCCGGGCGGACCGCCACCTGTCCGTGGTGCACGGCGCGGAGCAGGCACTGCCGCGTGCCGTGGCCGAGGTGGCGGCGAAGCCCCGGACGACCCGGCTGCCGGTACTGCTGGCACCACAGGTACCGGCACCGGCCGGCTGACCGGGGGCACCACCCGCCACGACGCCCGCGGTGGCGGCGACACCCTCGGTGCCACCGCCACCGCCACCGCCGGTGTCGCTCCTGCCGCCGTCACCGGTCCCGTCGGCTCGGCTCGGGAGTGGTCAGCGGTCGGCGTCGAGGGCCGGCACCGGCCCGTCCTCGAGGTCCCCGCCGGTGTCGTCGAGGTCGTCCGCCTCGTCGTCGGGATCTTCGTCGAAGACGGCGCTGACGTCGAAGCGGCACACGACCTGCGCCGGGTCCACCTGGTCGAACGGCGCCTCGAGCCATTCACCGGCTTCCGCCGGTTCGTCCGATGCCGTCACCCAGAGGGTGGAGTCGCCCTCCTCGAGGCCGAACTCCTTGTGCCGGGAAGCGATCTCGTCCGGTTCGTACTCGCCGAACAGGAGGCCGAGCGCGCCGTGGACGGTGCCCGAGGCATCAAAAGTGCCGGAGGTGCCGGAGCCCTCGTCGTCCGCCGCCTCGATCCGCTGCGCGTGCGCCAGCAGCCGCCGCGGCTCCGCGACGGCGTAGTCGCGGCGGATCAGCACGCTGAGCGCGCTGGGCTCCTCGGGGCCGGTGTAGGGCGGCAGGGCGTCCTCGGCCGCGGGGATCTCGAAGGGGGTCACTTCGTCGTAGCGGTCGTAGAGCAGTTCGTCGTACGCCTCAGCGGCCCCGGCCAGCTCGTTGAACGCTTCGTAGACGGCCGGGTCGTCCTCCCCCGACCGGCGTTCGACCGCGGCCAGGTGGCGGTCGAGCGCGGTCTTGACCGCCTCGGCGGCGGCGCGTACCTCGGCAGCGGTGGGCTGCGCAGCATCAGACATAGTGCAGACGCTATCCGTACCGGGGCCCAGCCCGCACAATAGATGCGATGCCGGAATACGAATTTGTCGACGTGTACGTGCCGCGTGGGGTCTCCCGCAAGGAGGCGGCCCGTCTGCTGACGGACCACGCGGAGTACGGTCACTGGGAGTTGGACCGACTGCGTCTGCTGCGCGACGGCAGCCGCAAGGTGCGGCTGCGGCGGCGGATCATCCGCCAGGTACGCGCGACCTGGTGAGTCCGGACACCCCGCCGACCGCTGCGCCCTCACCCACGGAGCGGGCACCGGCGCAGCCGGGCCCGCTCCGTACGACAGGTTTCGGCCCCTGTCGCGGCCGGTGTCACGCGGCGGCTCGCGCCTTGCGGTAGAGGACCACGCCGGCGAGCAGCACGCCCGCCCCGACCGGCAGGGCGAGCCCGACCGGCAGTTCGCTGCCCGTAGCGGCCAGCTCCACGTCGTTCCGGGGCAGCGCGGCGGAGTGGGTGTCCGGCTGGTTGCCGGGCGCGGAGCCACCGAGGGCGGCCTCGCCCGGGGTGGACGGCGTGCCCGGCTCGGCCTCGCCGGGGTCGCCGGGCCGGCCGGGCGGCTCCTGGTCGTCGGAGCCGCCGTTCGCGCACTCGTTGCCCAGGGCCGCGTTGCCGAGACCGATGACGTCGACGCTGTTGCCGCAGACGTTCACCGGAATGTGGACCGGTGCCTCGACGCGGTTGCCGGACGCCACGCCGGGCGAACCTGCGGTGTCCCCGTCGGCCTGCGCGCCACCGTGGCCGCTCGCCGCCGAGCCGTCCTGGTTGGCGCACGAGTTGCCCACGGACGGATTGAGGACGCCGACGACGGAGACCGTGTTTCCGCAGACGTTGACCGGCGCGTGCACCGGCGCCTGGACCGAGTTCCCGGAGAGCACGCCGGGCGAGCCCTTGGCCGTGCCCTGCGCGTCGGAGTCGGCGTGCGCGAGCCCGCCCGCGGCGGCGATCACACCGGACGCGGCTGCCACGGTCATCAGACCCTTACGGGTGGCCTGTCGCATGTACTGATTCCTGCCTTCGACAAGTGCCGGGAAGGGTTTTCCCGGGATTCCATGAATTCCTGGGATTTCTCGGACTCACGGACTCACGGACTCCCTCGGATTCCGTTCCCGGCGTTCGGGACGTACGGGAAAACCGGTCGACCCCGGAGCGCGTGGCGCGCACTGCGGGGCCGACAGGATCAAACCCTGAAAAAGCGTGCCCTAATGGGCGAGGCACAACGTCACTGGTTGACGCAGGTGTTGCCGAACGCGGGGTTCAGCAGGCCGATCACGGAAACCGTGTTGCCACAGGCGTTCACCGGAACGTGCACCGGGACCTGGACGACGTTGCCCGAGGCGACGCCCGGGGAGTTCACGGCGGCGCCCTGGGCACCGGAATCGGCGGCGGCCATGCCCGCACCCGCGAGAACCAGCCCACCGGTGGCGGCGGCGACAGCGACGACCTTCTTGATCATTATTCCTCCTCGTTGGCAATGCGATCCACATCAGCGGGTCACATCACGGGTAACGAGAAGGAAGTAATGAGGCTACGAGCTTATCGTCGCATTCACTCTTCCCAGCTAAATCCGTACGTCTGTCCGGTAAGGAAAGGGGTCGTTCAGGACGCGTCCAGGAACCGGTCGAGTACCCGGACACCGAACTTCAGGCCGTCCACCGGCACCCGCTCGTCGACCCCGTGGAACATGCCGGCGAAGTCCAGCTCCGGCGGCAGCCGCAGCGGGGCGAAGCCGAAGCAGCGGATGCCGAGCGTGTCGAAGGACTTGGCGTCGGTGCCGCCGGAGAGCATGTACGGCACCGCCCGCGCGATCGGGTCCTCGGCACTGAGGGCGGTCTGCATGGCGTCGACGAGCCGGCCGTCGAAGCCGGTCTCCAGCGCCCGGTCCGCGTGCACGTCCTCCCGCTTCACGCGAGGGCCGAGGATCCGGTCGAGGTCGGCCAGGAATTCCTCCTCGTGTCCGGGCAGGAAGCGGCCGTCGACGTGGGCGGTGGCCTGGCCCGGGATGACGTTGACCTTGTAGCCGGCACCGAGCATGGTGGGTGCCGCCGAGTTGCGCAGGGTGGTGCCGATCATGCGGGCGATGCCGCCGAGCTTGGCGAGGGTCTCGTCCATGTTCTCCGGGTCGAGTTCGGTGCCGAGGGCGTCGGAGAGCTCGTCCAGGAAGGCCCGTACGGTCTTGGTGACCCGTACCGGCCACGTGTGCCGGCCGAGTCGGGCGACCGCCTCGCTGAGTTCGGTGATCGCGTTGTCGTCGTTGGTCATCGAGCCGTGGCCGGCCGTGCCGTCGACGGTGAGCCGCATCCAGTGCATGCCCTTCTCGGCGGTCTCGACGAGGTACAGGCGCAGCTTCTCGTTGACGGTGAAGGAGAACCCGCCGACCTCGCCGATCGCCTCGGTGACGCCCTCGAACAGCTCGGGGTGCTCGCGGACCAGGTGCTTGGCGCCGTAGGTGCCGCCGGCCTCCTCGTCGGCGAGGAAGGCGAGGACGATGTCGCGCGGGGGCTTGCGCCCGCTGCGCAGCCGGTCGCGGACGACCGCCAGGGTCATCGCGTCCATGTCCTTCATGTCGACCGCCCCGCGCCCCCACACGCATCCGTCGGCGATCTCGCCGGAGAACGGGTGGTGGGTCCAGTCGTCGGCGTTGGCCGGCACGACGTCGGTGTGGCCGTGGATCAGCAGCGCCGGCCGGGAGGGGTCCTCCCCCTCGATCCGGGCCACGGTGGAGGCGCGGCCCTTGTGCGACTCGAAGATCCGCGGTTCGAGTCCCACCTCGGCGAGCTTCTCGGCGACGTACTCGGCCGCCCCGCGCTCGCCGGGGCCCGAGTGGTCGCCGTAGTTGCTGGTGTCGATCCGGATCAGGTCGCGGCAGAGGTCCACGACCTCGTCCTCACCGGTGACGCCCTTGGCCGTGCCGTCCGTCGCGCTCACGTGGTTCCTCCCGCTGTCACTGCACTCTTGTCACTGCACTCTGTTCCCCGCACGCCGTCACTGCTCGTGGGTCTCCCCTCATCCTCCCCCCTGCGCGGCCCCCGCCCCAAGACCGGACCCGGCCCGTCGCACGGCGTTCCCCGGGAACGGGGCACGCCCGGGCCGGGCACGCCGGGCCGGGCACCCGCCGGGGGTGATCGGCCACCCCGGAAAGCCTGGTAATGTTTACGTCGTCGCTGCGGGGGAAACCCGCGCGTCAGACACCTTGTCCGGGTGGCGGAATGGCAGACGCGCTAGCTTGAGGTGCTAGTGCCCTTTAACGGGCGTGGGGGTTCAAGTCCCCCCTCGGACACGTGAACGCGAGGGCCGCGACCATCAGGTCGCGGCCCTCGCGCTTTGTCGCGTCCCGTCACGGAGGAAGACCATGGCCGTTCACCCCTGCCCCTGCGGACTCCTCGAGACCTACGAGGCGTGCTGCGGGCGTTTCCACTCGGGGGCGGCCGCCGCGCCGACCGCCGAGCGGCTGATGCGGTCGCGGTACTGCGCCTTCGTACGGCTGGACGCCGGTTATCTGCTGCGGACCTGGCATCCGCGGACGCGGCCGGAGCGGATCGACCTCGATCCCGGGATGCGGTGGACCGGACTGGAGATCCTGGAGGCGGCCGCCGGGTCCGCCTTCCACTCCACCGGGACGGTGACCTTCCGGGCCTCCTACCGGGGCGGCTCGCTGCATGAGCGGAGCCGCTTCGAGCGGGTGGACGGGGCATGGATGTACCTCGACGGGGAGTTCCCGGGCTGAGCCCGCCCGCCCGGCTCCCGCTCACCCGACCCCGCTCAGCTGACCCCCGCCCAGAGGGCTCCCGCCCACCGGCCCCGCCCGTCCCCCCTCGTTCCGGACCGCCGTTGACAGAGCGGAACGCTGTTCCGTATCGTAATTGGAACAGCGTTCCGCTTATTGGCGTGGCCGGAACCGGACGTTTCCGACCGCCTCGACCACCGTCGGCCGCCCGAGAGCGGGCGCCGGCGCCGGAGGCCATCGAAAGGGAACCCCCGCATGAGCACACCGACCTCCCCTGCCCGCACAGCCCTCCCCGCCCCCGCCCCCGTCCTCTCCGTCAGTCCGGTGGTGGTGCCGGCTCCCGGCCGGGCGGTGGACCTGGAGGTCCGGGTCTCCGCGCCCGTGACCGGGGGCGGCCTGCCGGTCGTCCTCCTCTCGCACGGCCAGGGCCACTCGAACCACCTCTCCTCGCTGAACGGCTACGCTCCGCTCGCCGACTTCTGGGCGGCGCACGGCTTCGTCGTCGTCCAGCCGACCCATCTCAGCTCGAGGACACTGGACCTGGACCCCGCCACACCCGGGGCGCCCCTGCACTGGCGGTCACGGGCCGAGGACATGACACGCGTCCTCGACGGGTTCGACGCGATCGAGGCCGCGGTGCCGCAGCTGCGCGGGCGGGTGGACCGCGACCACGTGGCGGTGGCCGGGCACTCGATGGGCGGACACACCGCGAGTCTGCTGCTGGGCGCCCGGCTCACCGATCCGGACGACGGAAAGGAAGTGGACCTGACCGATCCCCGGATCGGGGCGGGGGTGCTGCTCGCCGCACCCGGCCGAGGGGGCGACGCCCTCACCCCCTCCATGGCCGAGGCCCTTCCCTTCCTCCTGACCACGGACTTCTCCGGGATGACCACGCCCGCGCTCGTGGTCGCCGGCGACCAGGACGACTCCGCCCATCTGACGGTCCGCGGTCCGGACTGGCACGCCGATCCGTACGCCCTCGCGCCGGGACCGAAGTCGCTGCTCACCCTGTTCGGCGCGGAGCACGGGCTCGGCGGGATCTCCGGCTACGACGTCGCCGAGACCACGGACGAGAACCCCGCGCGGGTCGCCGCGGTGGCGCGGCTCACCTGGGCCTACCTGCGCAGCCGGTTCCACCCGGGGGATTCCGCCTGGCAGGAGGCGTGCGACGCGCTGACGGCCGGCCCCGGCCCGCTCGGCCGGGTCGAGTCCAAGTAGGCCGGACGGACCGGCGCGGCGGACCGGGCACGGCGGCGCCCCGGCCCGGTCACGGTCACGGTCACGGGGCCAGGATGTCCAGTTCCTGGAGTGCGCCCACGGTGATCTCCCGGGTCAGTTCCTCCGCACGTGCGGCGTCGCGCTCGCGGACCGCTTCGGCGACCCGGACGTGCAGGGTGACCGCGGCCGGGTCGGGGTCCTCGAACATCACGTCGTGGTGGGTACGGCCGGCGAGGACCTCGGCGACGACGTCGCCGAGGCGGGCGAACATGTCGTTGCCGGACGCGGTGAGGATGACGCGGTGGAAGGCCACGTCGTGGAAGAGGTACCCCTCGAGCTGGTGGCCGCGCGAGTGGGCGACCATGCCGAGGGCGCACTCGGTGAGTTCGGCGCACTGCTCGGCGGTGGCGTTGCGGGCAGCGAGCCCCGCCGCGACCGGTTCGACGGCCGAGCGCAGCACCGTGAGCGAGCGCAGTTGCCGGGGGCGGTCCGCGCCGGCCAGCCGCCAGCGGATGACCTGGGGGTCGTACACGTTCCAGTCGCGGGCCGGGCGGACCGTCACCCCCACCCGGCGCCGGGACTCGACGAGGTGCATGGACTCCAGGACGCGCACCACTTCACGCATCACGGACCGCGACACGTCGAAACGCTGGGCGAGTTCGTCGGTGCGTAGCACGCTGCCCGGCGGGTATTCGCCCGCTGTGATCTCGGGGCCGAGGGTGTCCAGTACACGGCCGTGCAGACCCCGGCCCATGGTGCTCATCCACTCAGAGTACGGGGCGGATCACAGGTTCCAAAGGTCAGACTTATGCGTCACACCCCCTTGTATTTGTCTTACCTTTGAGTTTCAGTTGCCTCGACATCAGGTTGTCGACGACGACAGCAGACTGTGAGGCAGCGATGAACATCCCCCATGTCGTAGTGGTCATGGGCGTCGCGGGCACCGGCAAGACCACCATCGGTCCCCTGCTCGCGGCCCGGTACGGCGTCCCCTACGCCGAGGGCGACGACTTCCACCCCCCGGCCAACGTCGCCAAGATGTCGGCGGGCACCCCGCTCGACGACGACGACCGCCGGCCCTGGCTGGACGCCATCGGCGGGTGGGCGCACGGACGGGGCGGCCTCGGCGGCGTGGTCAGCTGCTCGGCGCTGAAGCGGTCGTACCGCGACCGGCTGCGGGCGGCCGCGCCCGGCGTGGTCTTCGTGCACCTCACGGGTGACCGTGCGCTGATCGAGGACCGGATGGCGCACCGCGAGGGGCACTTCATGCCCACGGCGCTGCTCGACTCCCAGTTCGCCACGCTCCAGCCGCTGGAGCCGGACGAGCGCGGGGTCGCCGTGGAGGTCACGGGCAGCCCCGAGGAGATCACCGAACAGGCGGTCGCCGCCCTCGCGGACCTCTCCGAAGCGGCCTCCTAGCCCCCGCCCGGAGC
Source organism: Streptomyces sp. NEAU-W12 (assembly GCF_026242095.1). Classification (NCBI taxonomy): domain Bacteria; kingdom Bacillati; phylum Actinomycetota; class Actinomycetes; order Kitasatosporales; family Streptomycetaceae; genus Streptomyces; species Streptomyces sp. NEAU-W12. The sequence goes on along the minus strand of NZ_JAPJDM010000015.1, from coordinate 92,643 downwards.
AGCCGGCACTCGGCCCGGCCGCTCCCCTGTTCCCCCCGCTCCCCCTCCCCGTACTCACAAGGGATTCACCGTGACCAGACTCAGTGTCGAGCTGCTGGCAGCGGACGCACCCGAGCCGATCACCTCGGCCGGCCACGCTCAGCTGGGCATCGCCGTCCTGGCGGGCATCGCCGTCATCGTCGTGCTCATCACCCGCTTCAAACTGCACGCCTTCCTGGCGCTGACCATCGGTTCGCTGGCGCTCGGCGCGTTCGCCGGGGCGCCGCTGGACAAGGTCATCACCAGTTTCAGCGCCGGGCTCGGTTCCACCGTCGCCGGTGTCGGCGTGCTCATCGCCCTCGGGGCGATCCTCGGCAAGATGCTCGCCGACTCCGGTGGCGCCGACCAGATCGTCGACACGATCCTCGCCCGGGCCAACGGCCGCACCATGCCGTGGGCGATGGTGCTGATCGCCTCGGTGATCGGTCTGCCGCTGTTCTTCGAGGTCGGTGTCGTGCTGCTGATCCCGGTCGTGCTGATGGTCGCCAAGCGCGGCAACTACTCGCTGATGCGGATCGGCGTCCCGGCGCTCGCCGGCCTGTCCGTGATGCACGGCCTGGTGCCCCCGCACCCCGGCCCGCTGGTCGCGATCGACGCGCTCGACGCCAACCTCGGCGTGACGCTCGCGCTGGGCGTGCTCGTCGCCGTCCCGACGGTGATCATCGCCGGTCCGGTCTTCTCCACGTACGCCGCCCGCTGGGTGGACGTCCCCGCCCCGGACCGGATGATCCCCCAGCGCCCCTCCGAGGACCTGGAGAAGCGTCCCGGGTTCGGTCCGACGCTGGCGACCATTCTGCTGCCGGTCGTGCTGATGCTGGCCAGGGCCCTGGTGGAGATCGTCGTCGACGACCCGGAGAACGGCGTTCAGCGGGTCTTCAACGTCATCGGCTCCCCGATGATCGCCCTGCTCGCGTCCGTGCTCGTCGGCATCTTCACGCTGGTCCTGCCCGCCGGGTTCAGCAAGGAGCGGATCTCGGGGCTGGTCGAGAAGGGCCTCGCCCCGATCGCCGGCATCCTGCTGATCGTCGGCGCGGGCGGCGGCTTCAAGCAGACCCTGATCGACTCCGGTGTGGGTCGGATGGTGCTCGACATCTCCGAGGACTGGTCGATCCCGGCCCTGCTGCTCGGCTGGCTGATCGCGGTGGCGATCCGGCTGGCGACCGGTTCCGCGACCGTGGCGACCATCTCGGCGGCCGGCCTGGTGGCACCGCTCGCGGCCGACATGTCGACCACGCACGCCGCTCTGCTGGTGCTCGCCATCGGTGCCGGCTCGGTCTTCTTCAGCCATGTCAACGACGCCGGTTTCTGGCTGGTCAAGGAGTACTTCGGGCTGAGTGTCGGCCAGACCGTCAAGACCTGGTCGGTCATGGAGACGATCATCTCGGTGGTCGCCGGGGCGCTGGTGCTGCTGCTGTCGTTGGTCATTTAGCCGGTCACCACGCCGGTCGTCCGGTTGATCACGCAGCTTGTCTCCGGTACGGCCGCGGGCGCGGCGCCCCCCCCCCCCGGCCCCCGGGGGGGCGGGCCGCCCCGGGCGCACCGGTGGGCGGCGGCGGCGCCCCGCGGGCCGCCCCCCGGGGGGGCGGGGGGCGCGCCCGTCCGCCCTGTGCTCAGGGCCGCCACAGCGGATGCTCGCGCCGTGCCCAGTCGCGGTCGACGGTGCCGGTGCGCATGCCCCGCCGGGCCTCCGGGTCGGCCAGGGCCATGCCGATGTGGCCGGCGAGGACGATGCCGAGGGTGAGGGCCAGCCAGTCGTGGACGAAGGTCGCGCCGGTGCGCCACACCAACGGGGTCAGGTGGGTGAACCACATCATCAGACCGGTGCCGAGCATCACCAGCGTGGCGCCGGCGGTCCAGGCCGCGTAGATCTTCTGTCCGGCGTTGAACTTTCCGGCCGGCCGCTGCGAGGGGCGTCCGTCGCGGCGCAGCGCGGCCCGCAGCCACGTGCGGTCGTGCGGGCCGAAGCGGTTCAGCCGGCCCAGGTCGGCGCGGAAGGCCCGGGAGAGCAGTGCGGCCAGGACCGGTACCGGCAGCGCGAGCCCGGACCACTGGTGGACGGTGACCACCAGGGCGCGGCGTCCGACCAGCTGGGCGAGCTGGGGGACGTACAGGCAGGCGGCGGTGAACACGCAGAGGCCCATCAGCGCGGCCGTGGTGCGGTGCGCCCACCGCGCGGCGCGGGTGAAGCGCGGGACGCCGGTCGTGGCGGCGACGGCGGTGGGCGGCAGGTCAGTCCGTGGGTTCATCGTCGCGTCCGTTCGAGCGGCCGACCCAGGCGTCGATGTCGTAGCCGCGCTGCTCCCAGTAGCCGGGCTCGACGTCCTCGGTGACGGTGATGCCGGAGAGCCACTTGGCCGACTTGTAGAAGTACATGGGGGCGACGTAGAGGCGGACCGGGCCGCCGTGGGCGTGGCCGAGGTCCTCGTCCTGCATGCGCAGGGCGACCAGGACGTCCGCCCGGCGGGCCTGGGCGAGGGTGAGGCTCTCCGAGTAGGCGCCGTCGAAGCAGGTGAAGCGCACCGCGCCGGCCGTGGCGCGCACGCCCGCCGCGTCCAGGAGGCGGGAGAGGCGTACCCCCTCGAACGGTGTACGGGGCACCCGCCAGCCGGTGACGCACTGGACGTCGCGGACCATGCGGGTCTGCGGCAGGGCCGACAGGTCGGCCAGGGTGTAGGAGGCGGGACGGTCGACCAGGCCGTCGACGGTGAGGCGGTAGGTCCCGGCGTCCTTCCGCGGGACGGAGGAGGTGACGGAGTAGTAGCGGAAGCCGCCGCCGTTCGGGAGCAGGCCGGTCAGGCCGGTGGGGTCCTTGTCGGAGGCCCCGGCGAGGAAGGACTCCAGTCCGCGCTGGAGTACGGGGGCGGCGGCCACGCCGAGGGCGCCGAGTCCGAGGGTGCCCAGGAGGATCCGGCGGCCGAGGGGCCGGCCCCGGCCGTCGGGCGCCTCCCCGTCGGGCGGTGTGCGTGCCGCGGGCCGTTCCCGGTCGTCCGGCCGGTCGTGCGCTGCAAGCCGTTCGCGGTCGTCCGGATGGTCGCGTGCTTCCGGTCGTTCGGGGTTCACCGTGCCATTCGAGCACCCGCGCCCCCGGTGGGGCCAGGGGGCGCGGGTGTCCGTCAGACTTCCGTAAGCCGGCCGTGCGGGCCGCCCCGCCCCGCCCGCCCCGCCCGTCCGTGTGGGCCTACGACGTGCGCCCGGCCTCCTTGTCCAGCTGGAACGCCTCGTTGCCGAGCCCGATACGGGCGTGCGTCCCGGGGGCGCGGGAGCGCAGGACCAGGCCCTGGACCAGGCCGGCGACGAGGGCCAGCCCGATGATGCCGGGCAGCAGCAGGCTCAGGACGGAGTCGGGACCGGTGCCGACGAGTACGTCGAAGTCCTTGACGGTGTAGCCGGCGATCACGGCCAGGGCGAGACCGGACAGCGCCGAGGTGACCAGCCGCCAGGCCTGGGCGCCCGCGGCACCGCGGCGGACGAAGAAGACGACGACGGACAGCGAGGCGGTCGCCATCAGGACGATCACGCCGAGGGCGCCGACGTTGCCGAACCAGGTGAACAGGCGCAGGACGGGCGCGGTCGGGTCGCCGGCCGGCTTGTCGTCGGTGAGCGCGAAGGCGAGCACGAGCACCGCGGCGATGCCCGTCTGGAGCAGCGAGCCGGTGCCGGGGGCGCCGCTGGTGCCGGTGGTGCGGCCGAAGGCGGCGGGCAGCAGGCCCTCGCGGCCCATGGCGAAGGCGTACCGGGCGACGACGTTGTGGAAGCTGAGCATCGCGGCGAACATGCCGGTGACGAAGAGGACGTGCAGGACGTCCGTGAAGGTGCCGCCGAGCCGGGACTCGGTGAGGAAGAACAGCAGTCCCGCGCTCTGCTCCTGCGAGGTGGCGACGATGCCCGCGGGACCGGTGGCGACGGTGAGGGCCCAGCTGCTGATCGCGAAGAACACGGCGACGCCGGTGACGGCCAGGAACATCACGCGGGGCACCAGGACGTGCGGCCTGCTGGTCTCCTCCGCGTACACCGGGGCCTGTTCGAAGCCGAGGAAGGCGGCGATGCAGAAGCACAGGGCGGTGCCGACACCGGCGCCGGTGAGGGTGTCCGGGTCGAAGGCGTGCAGCGACAGCCCCTCCCCGCCCGGATCGGCGATGGCGGCGACGTCGAAGACGACGACCAGGAGCACCTCGACGACCAGCAGGACGCCGAGCACACGCGCGTTGACGTCGATCTTCAGCCAGCCCAGCGCGCCGACGGCGGCCAGGGCCACCAGCGACGGTATCCACCAGGCGACCTCGAGGCCGGCGTAGGTGGCGAGGAGCCCGGAGACCTCGAAGCCGAAGATGCCGTAGATGCCGACCTGGAGGGCGTTGTAGGCGACCAGCGCGACCATCGCGGCGCCCGCGCCGGCGGTGCCGCCGAGGCCGCGGGAGATGTACGCGTAGAAGGCGCCGGCGTTGTGGACGTGCCGGCTCATCTCGGCGTAGCCGAGGCTGAAGAGCACCAGCACGACGCCGAGGAGGACGAAGAGCAGCGGCTGTCCGACGATGCCCATCACCGCGAATGTGGTGGGCATGACACCCGCGACCACCATGAGGGGGGCGGTCGCGGCGAGCACGGAGAGCAGCAGTCCTCCCGTGCCGAGCCGGCCCGCACGCAGGGCACGCTCCTGTCCCTTGAACGTGCTGATGCCGTCCGCTGCGGATCTGCTCGTGCGCGAACTGTCCGTCGTCATCGGGGAACCGTCCTTGCGTCGGGAGTGGTTGCCGTGTGCTGGAGGGAGCGCGGTGAAGGGAGCGGGCCGGGTGTTCCTGAGTGGTGCACAGGGGCGCGCGAGGGGTCATCCGGTGCCGAGGGCGGCGGCCCGTGCGGCACGGAAGGCGGTGAGCGGGTCCCGGTCGGGGTACGACCAGGGAACCGGGGTGGCCTTGTCGCCGATCCGGTGGAACAGGGCGGCTGCCTCGGCGCCCCGGCCCTCGCAGACCTTGGCGTGGGCGAGGAAGTTCAGGTCGATCAGGCGGCGCGGATGGTCCTCCTGCTCCCACTCCAGCCACCAGTCGAAGGCGGCCTTCATCACCTGCCGGGCCCGGCGGCCCACCCAGTGTCCGGAGGCTGCCGGGTCGGCCCGCTCGTACCCTGCGGCGGCGAGGGCACGGTAGCGCTCGGCGTGCGCGATGACCGGCAGGATCGCCAGGGGCGAGTCCGCGGGCGCCTGCTCCGCGGACCAGTTGGCGAAGTCGTAGACCTCGTGCAGCGGGTCCGGGCCCGCCTCCACACGGCGCTCGGCGAGCCAGGCGACCACCAGATGGTGGGCGTGGTGGTGGTCCGCGTACCGGGAGCGGATCTGCTCGAAGACACGGACCGCGTCCCCCTCGGCGCCCCGGGCGCACTCCAGCAGGAGCAGGCCCAGCCAGGGGGTGGGGTCGGCGGGCAGCACGGCGGCGGCCCGGTGGCAGGCCTCGCGCGCGGGGGCGGGCTTCTCCTTGCCGCGCAGGGCACGCCGGACCTGGGCCAGGGCGAGCAGGACGGCCCCGTCCCCGGAGCCGGGGTCGGCGAGCAGCCAGTCGCGGGCCCAGGCGGCACAGGAGGGTTCCCGGGCGAGCACCGTGATCCGGTGGCCGCGGCGGTCCCAGTCCTCCCCCGTGCGCACCAGCAGCGAGCGGCTGTTCTGCCACCGGCCCTGCGCCAGTGCGGCTCGCGCGGCGACGAGTTCGTCGTCGTCGAGGGCCTCGTCGAAGGCCTGTGCCGCCCGTCTGCGGGCACGGCCGAGGGGAGGCGGGGGTGGGGGCACCGCGGACTTCCTCACGCGCTCTTCCGGTGGCTCGGCCCATGGCGGGTGGTCGGCCCGTACGGCAGTGGTCGGCTGCCGTCAGCCATGGGCTGATCACGGACAGCAAACCGCCAGCCAACAGTTGACGTCAAGGGCACCCGGGGCATTACACGCGTCAACAGGCTTCGCGGGCACATCACTTGCCACACGGCGGGCCCTGGGGGCCCGCGTGGACGGGCCCGGCGCGGGACCTGCTTCGATGGGTGCATGAGCGCTGCCGACCGTCCCGTGCCCGCCGCCGACGAGATCCTCGACATCGTGGACGAGAACGACCGGGTGACCGGCCGGGCCCCACGCGGTGAGGCCTACGCGCGAGGTCTGCGGCACCGTTGCGCGTTCGTCCTGGTCAGGGACGCCGAGGACCGGATCTTCGTACACCGGCGCACGGCGGCCAAGCTCGTCCACCCCTCCCTGTACGACATGTTCGTCGGCGGGGTCGTGGGCACCGGCGAGAGCTACGCCGAGGCGGCCCTGCGGGAGGCCGAGGAGGAGCTGGGCGTGTCCGGGCTGCCGCAGCCCACGTTCCTCTTCGCGTTCCTCTACGACGACGGCGGCGGACGGAGCTGGTGGTCGGCGGTCCACGAGGTCCGCTGCGACCTGCCGGTGAGGCCCCAGGCCGAGGAGGTGGCCTGGCACGCCTTCCTGACCGGGCCGGAGCTGGAGCGCCGCCTGGGCGGGTGGGCGTGGACTCCGGACGGCCTGGAAGCGTACGCACGCCTCAGGGCCCACCGCGGGCAGCCGGACGGCCCGGGCCGGTGAGCCGCACCGGCCCCACCCGCGTCCCGGCCCCCGGGTAGGGTCGCAGAGTGATCGACTTCATGCGGAACGTCCGGTTGTGGTTCGCGCCCCAGGACGTGCGGCAGGAGGGGGACACGCCCGACTACCGGTTCTCCCTGGCGAACGAGCGCACGTTCCTGGCCTGGCTGCGAACCGCGCTCGCGCTGGTCGGCGGCGGTTTCGCCGTGGACCAGTTCCTGCCGGACCTGCGCTGGGGCTGGCGGGTCGGGCTCGCGCTGGCGCTGCTCACCGCGGGGGTGCTGTGCGCGCTGCGCGCGGTCAACCACTGGGTGCGCTGCGAGCGGGCGATGCGGCGCGGCGAGGACCTGCCGGTGTCCCGGTTCCCCGTGCTGCTGAGTCTCGTGGTCGCCGTCGTCGCGCTGGCGATGGTCGTCGTGGTGCTCGCCGGATGGGACGGGTGACCGGGCCGCCCGGGGTGCGGGCGGACCGGGACCCCGGGCTGCAGCCCGAGCGGACCCGGCTCGCCTGGCGCCGTACGACCCTGGCGGCCACGGTCGCGTCCGTGCTGGCCGTGCGGACCGCGCTGCACGGCGGCGTGTCGGCCGCAGGGGTGGTCCTGGGCGCGCTGTGCTGCGCCTGCTGGCTGGGGTTCCTCCTGATCGCCCACCGGCGGATCGACACCCTCTCGGCCACCGGCACCCCGGCCGTGCCCGCCCCGCGGCACCTCACCGCGGCGGTGCTCTGCACCACGGCCCTGGCCGTGTGCGGGGCGGCCCTCGTCCTCCAGGGCTGACGACGTACGGGGCCGACGGGCGGCCGACCCGACGGGCGGCCTCTTCCTGCCCCCTCCCGTCCGCCGTCCACCCGTCTCCCTGTCCGCCGTCTACCCGTTGGCCGTCTGCTCGTCCACCGTCACGACGATCTTCCCCCTGGTCCGGCCCTCCTGGCTGAGGCGGTGGGCGTCCGCCGCGCGTTCCAGCGGGAACGTCTCGGAGACGTGCACGCTCACGACGCCCTGTTCCGCCAGTTCGGACAGGCGCCCGAGGTCCTGCGGGTCGGGGCGGACGAACCAGTAGTGGCCGCCGTACTCCACGACGGCGGGATCGGTGATCGACGCGAGCCGGCCCCCGGACGCCAGGGCCGTGGCGGAGTCCTTCAGGGCGTCACCGCCGACCGAGTCGAACACGGCGTCCACACCGCCCGGGGCGAGCCCCCGCAGCCGCTCGGCGAGGCCGTCGCCGTAGGTCACCGGTTCCCCGCCCAGGCTTCGCACGAAGTCGTGGTTGCGCTCGCTCGCCGTACCGATGACACGGGCACCGAGGTGCGCGGCGAGCTGGACGGCGACGGAACCGACACCGCCGGCCGCGGCGTGCACCAGGACGGTCTCGCCGCGCTTCACCCGAAGGACCCTGTGCAGCACCTGGTAGGCGGTGAGTCCCGCGAGGGGCAGCCCGGCGGCCTCCTCGAAGGACAGGTTGCGCGGCTTGCGCGCGAGGGCCCGCACCGGGGCGGCCACGTACTCGGCGAAGGTGCCGCGGGAGAGGAAGTCCTCGCGCACGTAGCCGATGACCTCGTCGCCGGCGGCGAACTCGGGGACGGCCGCACCCGGTCGTACCACCACGCCCGAGACGTCCCATCCCGGAACGACGGGGAACACCGGGCTCAGGATCTGGTCGAGGTAGCCCTCGCGGCACTTCCAGTCGACGGGGTTGACGGCCGCCGCCCGCACCTTCACGAGCACGGAGTCGGGGCCGACCCGGGGCTCCGCCACCTCCGTGAGTTCGAGTACCTCGGGGCCGCCGTACTGTGCATAGCTGATCGCTTTCATGGGACCGAGCCTTCGCCGTCGTCTCCCGCGACGCAAGTGGATGGCCCGATCACACCCGACGTGCGGCCCGATCACTTCGCTCGTGGCCCCCATCACGTTCCCCTCCCGCCCTGGACGGCATACCGACTGGTCGGCATCATGTGTTCGGTACTGTCACCGGCCCGTAGGAGCGAGTATGAGCCCCGACCACCCGCCCGGACTGGATCTCGACCGGCTGGGCGCGCTGCTCTCCCGCGAGCGGCCCGGTCTGGTGAACGGCCCGCTCTCCGGCCGGCTGATCGAGGGCGGCCGGTCGAACCTCACGTACGCGGTCTCCGACGGCACCGCCAAGTGGGTGATACGGCGTCCTCCGCTCGGGCATGTCCTGGCCACCGCGCACGACATGAAGCGCGAGCACCGGGTGATCAGCGCGCTGCACACCACCCCCGTCCCGGTCCCCCGCACGGTCCTGCTGTGCGAGGACGAGGAGGTGCTGGGGGCGCCCTTCTACGTCATGGAGTTCGTCGAGGGCACCCCGTACCGGACGGCGGACCAGCTGGCGCCGCTCGGCCCGGAGCGCACCCGGCAGGCGGTGCTCGGCCTGGTGGACACGCTGGTCGACCTGCACGCCGTGGACCCCGACGCGGTGGGCCTGGCGGGCTTCGGCCGCCCCGAGGGCTTCCTGGACCGGCAGCTGCGCCGCTGGGGCAAGCAGCTGGACGCCTCCCGCAACCGGGACCTGGCCGGGATCGACGAACTGCACGCCGCGCTCGGCCGGGAGCTGCCCCGCTCCCCCGCACCGGCCGTGGTGCACGGCGACTACCGCCTGGACAACGTCCTGATCGCGAGCACCGACGGGGGCACCGACTCGATCCGGGCGGTCCTCGACTGGGAGATGTCCACGCTCGGCGACCCGCTGACCGACCTCGGCCTGCTGGTGATGTACGGCATGCCGCTGGGCATGCCCGACTCCCCGGTCTCCACGACCGCCGAGGCCCCCGGGCACCCGTCGCCCGCCGAGCTGATCGAGCGGTACGCCGCCCGTTCGGGCCGTGACGTCTCCGCGGTCTCCTGGTACACCGCGTTCGCCTGGTTCAAGCTCGCGGTGATCCTCGAGGGCATCCACTACCGCTACACGCTGGGACAGACCGTCGGCCCCGGCTTCGACCGCATCGGCGATCTCGTCCCCGTTTTCATCGAGCACGGTCTGACCACGCTTCGCGAAGGCCTCCGGAAGGGCTGAACCATGGACTTCACGTTCGACGCGCGCACCGAGGAACTGCGGGCCAGGCTCCTCGCCTTCATGGACGAGCACGTCCACCCCGCCGAGCAGGTCGCCGACGAGCAGCGCGCCGCGCTGGACTCGCCGTGGGCGAACGCCCCCGTGGTGGAGGAGCTCAAGGCGGAGGCGCGCAGGCAGGGCCTGTGGAACCTGTTCCTGCCCGACTCCGCGTACGGTGCCGGGCTCACCAACCTCCAGTACGCGCCACTCGCCGAGATCATGGGCCGCTCCCCGCAGCTGGCGCCCACGGCGACGAACTGCGCGGCGCCCGACACCGGCAACATGGAGGTGCTGGCGCAGTTCGGGGACGAACAGCAGAAGAAGCAGTGGCTGGAGCCGCTGCTGGCGGGTGAGATCCGCTCGGCGTTCGCGATGACCGAGCCGGACGTGGCCTCCTCCGACGCCACCAACATCACCACGCGCATCGAGCGGGAGGGCGACGAGTACGTCGTCACGGGCCGCAAGTGGTACATCTCCGGGGCGATGCACCCGGACTGCAGGATCTTCATCGTGATGGGCAAGACCGACCCCGACGGCGCGGACGTCCGGCGCCAGCAGTCCATGATCCTGGTGCCGCGCGACACCCCGGGCGTCACGATCAGGCGTGCCATGCGGGTGTTCGGCTACGAGGACCACTACCACGGCGGCCATGCCGAGGTGGTCTTCGACCGGGCTCGCGTGCCGGTGTCGAACCTGATCGGCGAGGAGGGCGGCGGCTTCGCCATCGCCCAGGCACGGCTCGGTCCCGGCCGCATCCACCACTGCATGCGGCTGATCGGCATGGCCGAGCGGGCGATCGAGCTGATGTGCCGGCGGGCCGTGTCCCGGGACGCCTTCGGCAAGGCACTCGCCCAGCAGGGCGTGGTGCAGAACTGGATCGCGGACGCGCGGGTCGCCGTCGAGCAGCTGCGCCTGCTGGTGCTGAAGACGGCCTGGATGATGGACACCGTCGGCAACCGGGGCGCGCACACCGAGATCCAGGCCATCAAGATCGCCACTCCGCGCGCGGTCGTCGGCATCCTCGACCGGGCCATCCAGCTGTACGGAGCGGGCGGGGTCAGTCAGGACCACCCGCTGGCCGAGCTGTACGCCGCCGCGCGGACGCTGATGATCGCCGACGGCCCGGACGAGGTGCACCAGCGGTCGCTGGCACGGCGGGAGATCAAGAAGTACCGGTAGGAGGCGCGGACCCGGGGCCCGCGGGCCCCGGTGGGTCCTGCTGCATCTCAGGGGCGCAGGGCGCGCAGCAGCAGGTCGGCGAGGTGGTCGGCGACCTGCTGCGGGGTGAGGGGGCCGTCGGGGCGGTACCAGGTCGACAGGTGGTGGACCGAGCCGAAGTGGTAGTCCACCACCAGGTCGGCCGGGGTCGCCGTGGAGAACACGCCGGCCGCCTGCCCCTCCTCGACCAGCGCACGGAAACGCTCGTGGTAGCGGCGGCGCTCGGCCCGTACCTGCTTGTTCTTCTCCGGGCTCAGGTGGTGCATGGAGCGGAAGAAGATCGACGCGTCGTCGAGGTTCTCGATCGTCGTGACGACGACGTCCGCCGCCGCGCCCCGCAGGCGCTTGTCGATCGGCTCGTCGGCGTTCGCGTAGGCGTCCAGACGCTCCTGCTGGACGCGCAGCACGCGCGCGTAGATCTCGTGCAGCAGGTCGTCCTTGGAGCCGAAGTAGTGGTAGAGCGCCCCCTTGGTGACTCCGGCCGCCTCGACGATCTCCTGTACCGAAGTACGGTCGTAGCCCTGCTCGGCGAAGAGCCGGGTGGCGGCGGCCAGGAGCCGCTGCGGTACCGGGGGCCCGTCGCCGTCCGTCGTCCTGGGCACTTCCGCCACCTGCCTTCCGTGTCACTGCCGGTCGTCACACACTGCTGGTACTGCCGCTCGCCGCCGGCCCGGGGACGCGGTCCGTCCCCGACGGGGATCTTCCCATTCTCCGGCCCCGGCGCGTCGGGCAGGATCGCATCGCGGTACGCGGGGCCTCACCGCGTACCGGCGTCACCCGGTGTCGCCCGGTATCACCTGGTGGACTCCCAGTGCCGCTGGATGCGGTTCATGCCGCCGAGCCAGCGCTCCGGGTCGGCGGCGCGGGCCTGGTAGTACTCGGCGACCTCGGGGTGCGGCAGGATGAGGAAGCGGTCCTCGTCGATGCCGTGGAACAGGGCGTCGACCACGTCGTCCGGCTCGATCGCGGTCGGCCTGAGGACCAGGTCGCCCGCGCTGCCGCTGGCGGTGAGCATGTCGGTGCGCACGCCCTGCGGGCAGATCGCGTGGACCTTCACCCCACGGTGGCGGTACGTCAGCGACAGCCACTCGGCGAAGGCGTAGGCGCCGTGCTTGGTGACGCTGTAGGGGGCCGTGCCGATCATGGTGAGCAGTCCGGCGGCGGAGACGGTGGAGACGAAGCGGCCGCTGCCGCGCTCCAGCCAGTCCGGGAGCAGCGCGTGCGCCGCGCGGACGTGGGCCATGACGTTGACGTCCCAGGAGAGCGCCCAGCCCTGCTCGTCGAGCGGCGCGCCCGGTTCCCCGCCGTCGCGGCCGACGCCGGCGTTGGCGCAGTAGACGTCGACCGTGCCGCCGAGCGCGTCCCGGGCGTCGGGAACGACGGACGAGGCGTCCCCGGGGACGGCGATGCCGCCGATCTCGTCGGCGACGGCCCTGGCCCGCCCGGCGTCCAGGTCGTTGACGACGACCTGGGCCCCCTGGCCCGCGAAGCGGCGGGCGAGCGCCGCCCCGATGCCGCCCCCGGCTCCCGTGACGACCACCTTCGCACCCTGTACGGCTTCCATCATCGGCTCCTTCGGCACGGCTGCCCGGTTGCTCCTCGGCCACGTGACCGCACGGCCACCGGCCGCCCCGACCGCACGAGCGGTCGTCGTGCGACGCGACGCGTCGCGCCAGACTAACCGGTCGGTATGTCGGGCGGAAGAGAGGGAGCGGAGCCGAACGGCGGCGGCCCGGCTCGTTCCCCGGACGGTTCACGCGCGTTAACGTGCGTGAACATGACATCGGGAGCGATCGCGGAGGTCACGGTATGAGACTGTCCAGACGGAGCCTGCTCGCCACCACCACAGCCACCCTCACGACCGCCGCCGCGACCCCCGCGGCCGCCGGGGCGGCCCCCCGGGGACAGGCCGAAGGGCCTGCGGAATCCGGGCGGGCGGCCCCGGTGCCCGGGGGCCGCGGCCTGCGCACCGGCTTCGAGCAGCTCTCCGCGGCCGGATACGCGCCGCTCGACGGGGAGCGGGTCGGCGTGGTCACCAACCCGACGGGCATCACCCGGGACGCGCGGCACATCGTCGACGTCATGCACGCCGACGACCGCGTGGACCTGACCGCCGTGTTCGGCCCCGAGCACGGCTTCCGGGGCACCGCGCAGGCGGGCGGCTCGGAGGGCCGCTACGACGATCCGGCGACCGGACTGCCCGTCTACGACACGTACCTGAAGAGCGGCAGGCCGCTCGCCGACGTCTTCACCGCGTCGGGCGTCGACACGGTCGTCTTCGACATCCAGGACGCGGGCGCCCGCTTCTACACGTACATCTGGACGCTGTACGACTGCATGGAGGCGGCCCGGCTCGCGGGCAAGCGGTTCGTGGTCCTCGACCGGCCGAACCCGGTGACCGGGCGGGCCGCCCTGGGGCCCGTGCTGCACCCGGAGTTCGCGACGTTCGTCGGACGGCAGCCGATCGCGCAGGTGCACGGAATGACGGTGGCGGAACTGGCACGGCTGTTCAACGCCGAGTTCCTGCCCGCGCCGGTGCGGCTGGAGACGGTACGGATGTCGGGCTGGCGGCGGTCCGACTTCTACGACGCCTCGGGGCTGCCCTGGGTGCCGCCCAGCCCCAACATGCCGACGCCCGAGACGGCCCTGGTGTACGCGGGGACATGCCTGTTCGAAGGCACCAACCTGTCCGAGGGGCGCGGGACGACCCGGCCGTTCGAGCTCCTGGGCGCGGAGGGGATCGACGGGCGCTGGGCGGCCGGGGCGAACGGGCTGGGGCTGGCGGGTGTGCGCTTCCGCGAGGCGTACTTCGCGCCGACGTTCTCCAAGTTCCAGGGGAGGACGGTCGGGGGTGTGCAGCTCCACGTGCACGACCGGGAGGCGTTCGATCCGGTGCGTACGGGTGTGGGGCTGCTGGTGAGCGCGAAGCGGGCGTGGAGCGGGTTCGCCTGGCGCCCGGACCACTGGATCGACAGGCTCACCGGCTCCGAGCGGGTGCGCACGATGATCGACGCGGGCGCGGACACGGACGAGGTGGTGGCCGGCTGGCGGGAGGAGCTGGCGGCGTTCCGGCGAACGCGGCGGGAGTACCTGCTGTACCGCTGAGCCCGCCTCGGGCGCCGGTGCGTGCCGAGGTCCCACCGCCGCCACCTGCGCGGACACCGCCCCTGCGGGGTTCTTCGAAGACCGCGGGGGCGATCAGGGACGCGATCGGCGCGCATAACGCCGCGGCCTTCAGGAACCCGTGGAGCCCGCGGGGAGTTCTCTGTCTGTCGGGGCCGGTGCGCCGGTACGCCGCGGAACAGGGCTCCCCCGACGGGAACCGGACCGCCGGGACGTTCCCGCCGCGCATGGGAACGGGCTGCCCGGGCAACCGCCCTGGACAGCCGCCGAGGGCCGGGGGCGGCGAGGGAGACGACCACGGACATGACCACGGAACGGGCCACGGGGACGCCGTGGGAGACCACGGCTGAAGCACGGGGCACGGGAGTTGGCCCACGGCTCCGCGCGACCGGCCGGGGCAGGCCGCCTGAAGAGGGATGGAGCCGATTCGCTTGTCGATACGTCTATTCGGCGACGTCCGTTCGACGACGCCGAAGTGACCGGATTACAGGTGCAGGTGTGACGGAGGTGCACGACGATGGCCGGTTTCCGAAGTCTGGCGAGACAGGTCCGAGATCCGCGGTCCGATCTGGCACTGCGGCGCTATTCGCTGCGCAAGTGCCTTGAGCGGTTCGCTCCGTACGGGCACAGGGCGACCTGGGACCATCTGTGCGCGCGTGCGGGATTCGACCCCGAGGACCGCTCCGTCGACCCGGCGCGGCTCGTGGCCGCACTGGACGAGCTGGAGGAGGCCCGCGCGGTCTGGCTGGGCTACGAGGTGGAGTTCGCCGAGCGCCGCAGGAAGGAGAAGCACGGCGGCCTGCGCAGGCCGGGCAGTGTGGACGACTGGCACCGGCTGACCTGGGGCGGTTTCGGTGTGGCCTGGTGCGACGACCCGCGGGTGCATCCGCGGGAACCGCTGGCCGAGGTGCTGCGGCGGCTGATCGCCGCGCTGGAGCGCGAACCGGGTGACGCCTGCCCCGTGTGCCGGGGGGAGCGGCTCAGGTGGCGGTACGGCCTGGACCACGAGCCGTCGGCGGGACCGGTCTGCTCGGACTGCGGAATCCTGGTGCCGCGCCCCGTTCTGACGACCGAGGCACTGGCGGACGCCAGGCGGTCGAAGCTGCTGGTGTCGGCCTGAGAGGCGCGGGGGCGCGCCGGGGATGCCGCGCCCCCGCTGTCACGGGACGACTGTCACGCGGTGCCGGTGCCGGCCGGCGGGGCGCCCGACCCGGCGGGGCGTTTCCCGGCCAGCAGCCGGGAGCCCGTCAGGCGGTCGCCGAAGACGTCGTCCGGGTTGGACAGGACACAGGAGTCGAGCGACAGGCAACCGCAGCCGATGCAGTCGGTGAGGTGGTCGCGCAGCCGGTTGAGCCGCTCGATGCGCTCGTCCAGCTCCGCGCGCCACGCCTCGGAGAGGCGGGCCCAGTCCTCCCGCGTGGGAGTACGTTCCCGAGGCAGCTCGGCGAGCGCACCGCGGATGGTGGCGAGCGGGATGCCGACCCGCTGGGCGGCCCTGATGAAGGCCACCCGGCGCAGGGTGTCACGGCTGTAGCGGCGCTGGTTGCCCGAGGTCCGCCGGCTGCTGATCAGCCCCTTGGACTCGTAGAAGTGGAGGGCCGAGACGGCGGCGCCGCTGCGCTCCGCGAGGCGGCCGACCGTGAGTTCGTGGATCTTCTCCGGAATCTGGGGCACGCCTCGAAGGCTACCCACCCCGTGTGGCGGCCGGTGCGTTGACAACGCCCGCACGGCCGACCATGCTAAGCAGTCGCTTAGGCATGCGCGGTGGCGCGCGCGACCACGTGACGCGAGAGGCCGGGACATGGCAGAGCCGAGAATCTTCACGTCCGCCGACGACCTGAAGGCGGCGGTGGGCGAACAGCTGGGGTACACGGACTGGCTGGAGGTCGACCAGAAGCGGGTCGACCTGTTCGCCGAGGCCACCGGTGACCACCAGTGGATCCACGTCGATCCGGAGCGGGCCGCGTCGGGGCCGTTCGGCACGACCATCGCGCACGGCTATCTGACGCTGTCGCTGCTGCCGCTGTTCGGCCCGCAGCTGCTCTCCGTCGAGGGCGTGAAGATGGGCGTCAACTACGGCACGAACAAGGTGCGTTTCCCCGCACCCCTCCCGGTGGGGTCGCGGGTGCGCGCCACCGCGAAGGTCACCGCCGTGGACGAGGTGGGGGGCGGCGTCCAGGTGACCACGGCGTTCACCGTGGAGCGCGAGGGCGGCGACAAGCCGGTGTGCGTGGCCGAGTCGGTGGCCCGGTACTACCTCTGAGCCCGGGCCGGCGGCGCCCTACTCCCCGGGCGCGGTGCCCGTGCGGCCGGCGCCGACCATGCGCAGGACGAGGTCGGCGTAGAGGGCGCCGACCTCCTCGGGGGTGCGGGAGCCGTTGACGTTGAACCAGCGTGCGACGTCGATGCACAGGGAGAGCACGGCGAGGGTGGTGCCCCGCACGTCCCCGACGTCGAACTCGCCCGAACGCACGCCCTCCTCGATGATCCCGCGCACCTCGGCGTCGACCTGCCGGCGCAGGGCGATGATCTCGGCGCGGGCGTCGGGGCCGAGCGAGTCGAGTTCGTACTGCACGACCCTCGCGGTGGTACGCCTGCCCGCGTGCCAGCGGACGAAGGAGCTCACGGCCTCGGCGAGACGCCGGGTCGCGCTGCCCTCGGCGCGGGCCGCGGTCCGCAGGATGTCCAGGACCTTCTCGTGGCCGATCCTGCTGATGCGGTGGAGCAGCTCTTCCTTGGTCTTGTAGTGGATGTAGAGCGCGGCCGGGCTCATGCCGGCACGGCCGGCGATGTCGCGGGTCGTCGTGGCGTGGTAGCCACGCTCCGCGAACGCCTCGACGGCGGCGAGCAGCAGCCGTCGGGCCGCGTCGGGCGTGACCTCACCCCACGGCTGCGCATCGGCCTCGGCCGTCTCCCTCACCGCATTCATCGCTCACCCCGTTCACTGGCAGGGGTAACACCATACCGGCAAGGGTGAGCGGTCGCTTAGGGCGTGCCCTTCGTCCGCTCGTCCGAGCGGACGAGCGGACGTCGTCCCGCGGAATGCTCACAGCTTTTCGAAGGGATCGTGTTCCGCGAGGAGCTTCTCCAGCCGCGCCTGGTCCACCCGGCTCACGATCTGGCCGGCCTCCTGACGGTCACGGATGACCTTGGCCAGGGTGAAGGCGGAGGTGACGAGGTACAGGACGGCGATCGCCATGAAGCCGCGCACCCAGGCGTCGGCCTCGAGCCGGATGACGCCGAAGGCCGTCGCCCCCAGGGCGACGGCGAACGAGACGACGGCCTGACCGTAGAAGGCCGCCGTGCTCTGCTGCTTGACCGGTGTGTCACTCATGGGAAACAGGGTCGGCGACCACGGCACCGCGCACATCCGTCCGGATACTCAGATCCACCCCGGGCGAGTCACTCGGGCCGGCCCGCCCCGTCCGGTCTCAGAACGCCGAGACCCCGGTCAGCGCACGCCCGATGACCAGCTTCTGGATCTGGCTGGTGCCCTCGTAGAGTGTCATGACACGGGCGTCGCGCAGCAGCTTGCCCGCCGGGTACTCGTCGATGTAGCCGTAACCGCCGTAGACCTGGAGAGCGTTGTTGGCGGCGCGGACGGCCGCCTCCGAGGCGAAGAGCTTGGCCTTGGAGGACTCGACGGCGAACGGCTGCCCGCGGTCGATCAGGTCGGCCACCCGCCAGGTCAGCAGCCGGGCGGCGTCGACGTCCACGGCGATGTCGCTGATCAGCTCCTGCACGAGCTGGTGGTGGGCGATGGTCCTCCCGAACTGCTCGCGCTCCCCCGCGTACCGCACGGCCGCGTCGAGCGCGGCCTGGGCGATGCCGACACAGCCCGCGGCGACCGACATGCGCCCCTTGGCCAGGGCGGACATGGCGACCGAGAAGCCCTTGCCCTCGGGGGCCAGCATCGCGGACGCGGGCACGCGGACGTCCTCCAGCACCAGCTCGGCGGTGGCCTGGCCGCGCAGGCCGAGCTTGCCGTGCAGGGTCCGACGGGTCAGACCGGGGGTGTCGGCGGGCACGAGGAAGGCGGACACGCCCTTGTGGCCCGGGGCGTCGGTGGACCGGGCGAACAGCAGGACGACGTCGGCCCAGGTGCCGTTGGTGATGAACATCTTGGTGCCGTTGATGACGTAGTCCCCGCCGTCGCGCACCGCGCGGGTGGAGAGGTTGCCGGCGTCGGAACCGGTGCCCGGCTCGGTGAGACCGAAGCAGCCGACGTACGCGCCGGAGGTGAGGCCGGGAAGCCAGGCCTGCTTCTGCTCCTCGTCACCCCAGGCCGCGACGGTCTTCGCCACCAGTCCCAGGGACACGGAGACGATTCCGCGCACGGAGGAGTCGCCGCGCCCCAGCTCCTCGGTGACCAGGCAGTACGCGAGATGGTCGCCGCCCGAGCCGCCGTACCGCTCGTCGATCGTCAGCCCGAGGAAGCCGAGGTCGCCCAGCTTCTTCACGATGCCCCGGTCCACCTCTTCGGCGCGGTCCCAGGCCGTGGCGTGGGGCGCGACCTCGCGCTCGACGAAGTCCCGGGCGAGCCGGCGGACGGCGCTCTGCTCCTCGCTGAGCTCCAGGTTCATGACAGTCACCCAACCCCGGGATTTTAATTACCACTGCTAGTTTTCTGGTGCAGCCCTACTATGTGCGCCATGGCCCGACCGCGCAAGCCCCTGCTCAGCACCGACCGGATCGTCGAGACGGCACGGGAGCTCGTGGACGCGGAGGGTCTGGCCGCCGTCTCCACACGCCGGCTCGCCGCACAGCTGGGGGTCAGCGGACCCTCGCTCTACAACCACTTCCGCACCAAGGACGAGATCCTCGAGGCGGTGGCCGACTCGGTGAGCGCGCTGGTCGACCTGTCGATGTTCGAGGACGGCCGGGACTGGCGGACCGCGCTGCACGACTGGGCCGTCTCCTACCGGTCCGCGCTGCGCGCCCACCCCAACATCGTGCCGGTCCTGGCCCGCGGCCCCGGCCGCCGCCCGGCCGCCCTGCGGCTCGCCGACGCGGCCTACGGCGCGATGGTCGAGGCGGGCTGGCCGCCCGCACAGGCCACGTCCATCGGCGCGCTGATGCGGTACTTCATCATGGGCTCGGCACTCGGCTCCTTCGCCGGCGGCTTCGTGGACGACGCCGCCGCCTACGACCCCGCCGACTATCCCCATCTCGGGCAGGCGCACCTGCTCTCCGACCGGCAGGAGAAGATCGACGAGCGTGCCTTCGAGACGGGCCTGACGGCTCTGCTGGACGGCCTGGCGGGTCAGTACGAGCAGGTGCGGCGCACCGGGTAGGGCCTCTCGGACACTTCGGCCCTCACCGAAGTGTCCGTACCGCATGCTGGGGCGCACGACCTCGAAGGACCCCCGGACCGCCGGGCTCGCGCGGCTCGCCGGGCCGATCGCCGACGAGACCCGGGCCGCGTGCCTGCTGGCACTGCTCGACGGCCGGGCGTGGACGGCGGGCGAACTGGCGCGGCACGCCGGTGTCGCCCCGTCCACGCTGAGCGAGCATCTGGGCAAGCTCGTCACCGGCGGGCTGCTCGCCGGGGAACGGCAGGGCCGGCACCGGTACGTACGGCTCGCCGACGCGCGGACCGCCCAGCTGGTGGAGGAGCCGACCGCGCAGGTCGCCCCGGGTGCGGCCCGGCGGCCCCGGCCCCGGCTCCGGCTCCGGCTCCGAAGGAGACCGGCGGCCGGTTCTAGAAGACCACCAGGGCCCGCCCGCCCTTGCCCGCCAGCATGGTGTCGAAGGCTGCCGGGATGCCGTCCAGGGCGATCCGTTCCGTGACGAGGGCACCCAGGTCGAACCGGCCGGACCGGATGTGTCCGGCGAGAACGGGGAGGTCGCGGGCGGGGTCGGAGTTTCCGTAGACGCAGCCCGACAGGGTCCTGCCCCAGTGGAAGATCTCCAGGGCGTTGAAGGTGACCTGCTGGTCCTTGCCGCCGATGCCGACGACCGCGGTACGGCCGCCGCGCCGGGTGGATTCCCAGGCGGTGCGGATGGTGGTGGCGCGGCCCACGCACTCGACGGCCACGTCCACGCCCTGCTTCCCGGTGAGGGCCCGGATCTCGCGGGCGGTGGTGTCCGAGGCGACGAGGTACTCGGTCGCCCCCGCACCGCGCGCCAGCTCCTCCTTCTCCGGGGAGACGTCGACCGCGACGATCGTGGCCGCTCCCGCGATGCGGGCCGCCTGGAGGGCGGCGAGGCCCACTCCCCCGACGCCGAACACCGCGACCGACTCACCGGGCTCGACCCGCGCGCAGTGGCGGACGGCGCCGTAGCCGGTGAGCACCGCGCAGCCCAGCAGGGCGGCGTCGGTGAGGGGGACGCCGTCCGGGGCGGGCAGGACGCAGGACGCGGGCACCACCGTCTCCTCGGCGAAGGCGGCGACGTTCAGGCCGGGGTGCAGCGCGGTGCCGTCGTCCGCGCGGTGGGCGTGCACCGCGGCGGCGCCGCTCAGGGCGTCGGCGCACAGCCACACCTCACCGCGCGCGCAGGCGGGGCAGGCGCCGCAGGAGGGCGCCCAGTTGAGGACGACGTCGTCGCCGGGCGCGACCCGGGTGACGCCCTCGCCGACGGAGACGACCGTGCCGGCCCCCTCGTGGCCCAGCACCGCCGGTACCGGGAGACGCATGGTGCCGTTGGTCAGGGACAGGTCGGAGTGGCAGACCCCGGCCGCGGCGAGCCGGACCCGGACCTTCCCGGGGCCGGGCTCGGGCAGGTCGATCCCCGTGATCTCCAACGGGGCGTCGACGGCGGACAGTACGGCGGCGCGGACAGCCATGATGGTGGGACTCCCCTAGAACTGGAGGGACTTGGTCTGGAGGTACTCGGTCAGGCCGTGCACACCGAGTTCGCGGCCCACGCCCGACTGCTTGTAGCCGCCGAAGGGCGCGAGAGGGTTGAAGCGGCCCCCGTTGATGTCGACCTGACCGGTCTCCATGCGGCGGGCGAACGCCGCCGCCTGCGCCTCGTCGGCGGCCCAGACCGCGCCGGCGAGTCCGTAGACGGTGCCGTTGGCGATGCGCAGGGCGTCCTCCTCGTCCTCGTAGCGCAGCACGGACAGGACGGGGCCGAAGATCTCCTCCTGGGCGATGGTCATGTCGGGGGTGACGTCGGCGAAGACGGTGGGGCTGACGAAGCAGCCCTGCTCGCGCGGCGCCCCGGGGCCGCCGGCGACCAGGCGCGCGCCCTCGGCGACGCCCTTCTCGATGTACCCGCGCACCCGTTCCTGCTGCGTGGCGTTGACGAGGGGGCCGATGCGGTCGCCGTACTTGGCGGCGGCGGCCGCGGCGAGCTCGACGGCCTCCTCGTACTGGTCGCGGTGGACCAGCATGCGGGTCCAGGCGCTGCACGTCTGGCCGGAGTTGGACATCACGTTGGCGACGCCGACGTTGACCGCCCGGGCCAGGTCGGCGCCGGGGAGGATCACGTTGGCGGACTTGCCGCCCAGCTCGAGGGCGACCTTCTTGACGGCACCCGCGGCGACGGCGCCGATCCGGCGGCCGACGGCGGTGGAACCGGTGAAGGAGACCATGTCGACGCCCGGGTGCTCGGCGAGGGCCTGGCCGGCCACCGGGCCGAGGCCGGTGACCAGGTTGAACACGCCGGCCGGGACGCCGGCCTCGTGCACCGCCTCCGCGAGGAGCCGGGCGACCAGCGGGGTGTCCTCGGCGGGCTTGACGACGATCGTGCAGCCGGCGGCGAGGGCCGGGGCGGCCTTGGCGACGATCTGGTGCAGGGGATAGTTCCAGGGGGTGATCGCGCCGACCACGCCGACCGGCTCGTGCAGCACGGTCGAGTTGCCCGTCCGCTCCTCGAAGGGATACGTCGCCGCCAGCTCGGCGTACGAGCCCGCCACCGCGATCGGCACGGCCGCGTGCACGGCCTGCGAGAGCTTCAGGGGCGCGCCGAGCTCGGCGGTCACCGTCTCCGCGATCTCGTCCTGCCGGGCCACCAGCGCGTCCCGGAGTGCGGCGAGGCGGGCGGCGCGCTCGGCAGGTGCGGTCGCGGCCCAGGCGGGGAGGGCTGCGCGGGCCGCCCGCACGGCGGCGTCCACGTCCTCGGCGGTGCCCGCGGGGACGGTGGCGATCACCTGCCCGTCGGCCGGGTTCACGACCTCGATCACGTCCGGGCCGGCGGCGGGGCGCCAGGCACCGTCGATGTACATGCCGTCGTATGCCTTCATCGCGCTTCCTCCGGGGCGGGGCGTCGTCGTCCACCCCATAAACTAGCGGCGCTAATTTAATGACGCCAGAGGGACGAGGATACGGGTCGGCAGCGGCGCCGTGCGGGAATTGGGGCGCGCGGGCGCGCGGGCGCGCGGGCGCGCGGGCGGGGCGGCACCCGCCGGAGACCGGGCCGGTCCGCGCGGAGCCGGTCCCGGTCCCGGCTGGGGTCACGCCCGGGTTCACGCGCCCCCGTGCACCCGGGCACCGCCAGAACGGCCTCGGCGCACAGACGCACGACGGCCTCGCGGCCCTGCCGCACACGCGGTACGACGTCCCACCGCACACGCCCGGGCCCGTACCGCCCGGGACCGTGCGGACGAACCGGAGCTCGCCGTCGCGTGCGGCGTGCGCTCCCTGCCCGCCCGGCCCCGCCCGGCAGGCCCGCCGGTCAGTCCGTGGTGCGACGGGCCGGGCCGGGCGGGTCGGGCTCCTTGGGCCGGCCCGGGGCATCGGTGGCGGGCGTCCCCCCTGGCGCCGGCGGGCCGGCGTGCTCGGCGGGGCGGGACGGTGCGCGCAGCGCCACCCCCGCGGAGACGAACAACAGCGCGCCGAGCACGACGAACGGGGCCGCCACGCCCGCCACCCCGGCGATCAGGCCCGCCCCGGCGGGCGCGACCACCTGGCCGAGACGGTTACCGGTCAGGCGGAGGGCGAGAGCGGTGGAGCGGGCGCCGGCGGGAGCGGCCCGGACGACGGTCGTCATGGAGAGCGGCTGGCCGACCCCCAGGCAGAAGCCGAGCACCGCCAGCATCGGCGCCAGGGCCCACACGGGCACCGGCAGGGCGATGCCCGCGCAGAGCAGTGCCGCCAGGAGACAGGTCACCGTCAGCAGGGGGGTGCGGCCGACGAGCCGCAGCAGCGGGGTGAGGGCCAGCCGGCAGGCGATGGTGGCCGCGGCCCGCAGACTGAGCAGCAGACCGATGACGGACGGGGCGACGCCCCGCTGCTCGCCGACCACCGGGAGGTAGGCGGTGAGGATGTCGGTGGCGGACAGGACGGCCAGGCTGACGAAGATGCCCGCGGGGACGCCCCGGGCCCGCAGGATGCGCCCGACCGGGACGCGCGTACCCGGTGCCACGCGGGAGCCGGGCGGTACCGGGCGCTCCGTGCGCCACAGCGAGGTGAGCGCGATCGCCGCCCCCGCGCCCGCCGCCAGCAGGGCGAGGGCGCTGCCGGCGGCCCTGTCGCCGCCGCCGACGAGCGCGCCCGCCGCGATCGGGCCGACCAGTTGCCCGAGGGACGCGCCGATGGTGAAGTGCCCGAAGTTTCGGTCCTGTTCGTGCGGCGCGGACCGGCGGGCGACGAGTGACTGGGCTCCGATGACGAAGCAGAGGTGGCCGAGCCCCATCACCCCGCTCCACAGGGCCATCACCCACAAGGAGCCGGCGAGCCCGCTGAGCGCGCAGCCGCCGGATATGAGGATCACGCCGAGGGACAGCAGGGGGGCGCAGCGGCCGTGGTCGGTGCGCCGGCCGAGCGGTACCGCGGCGAACAGCGGCAGCAGCGCGTACACGCCGGCGATCACACCGATCGCCCGCTCGTCCGCGCCCAGCGCGAGCGCCCGGTAGGAGACGGCGGGCCGGGCCATCGACACGGCCCCCTGCGCGAAGGTGAAGGCGATGACGAGGCGGAGCAGCCAGCCGCGGTTCCCACCGGGCACCATGATCGGGTCCTCCCTCCGGCCGGTCCTGTGTCTCAGATGATGCCGAACAGGATTCCGGCGCCGAGGATCAGCAGGCAGATCAGGGCCGCCCACTTCACCACGAACCGCGTGTGGTCGCCGAACTCGACCTTCGCCATGCCGACCAGGACGTAGACCGCGGGGACGAGCGGGCTCGACATGTGCAGGGGCTGGCCGACCAGGGAGGCGCGGGCCATCTCCAGCGGGGAGACGCCGTGGGCCGCGCCGGCCTCGGCGAGGACCGGCAGGACGCCGAAGTAGAAGCCGTCGTTGGACATGAAGTAGGTGAGGGGCAGGCTCAGCAGTCCGGTGACGAGCGCCATGTGCGGACCCATGCCCCCGGGGACGATGTCGACCAGCCAGGTGGCCATGCTGTCGACCATGCCGGTGCCCTGGAGGACGCCGGTGAAGACGGCGGCGGCGAAGACCATGCCCGACACGTTCAGAACGTTGTCGGCGTGGGCCGCGATCCGGGCCTTCTGGTCGGGGAGGTGCGGGAAGTTGACGGTGAGGGCGAGCGCGGCGGCGAGCAGGAACAGCACCGGGATCGGCAGCAACTGCATGATCATGGCGGTGAGCAGGCACACCGTGAGCAGCGCGTTGAACCAGTACAGCCTGGGCCGCAGGGTGGGGCGGTCGGGGTCCAGGCCGCGGAAGTCGCCGAGGTCGTCGCCGGAGTCGTCGCGCCCGTCGGCGTCCGTGCCGGCGCCCGGACCGCCGGCGGAAGGAGGGCCTTCGCCCGAGCCCGGCCCGGACCGGGTGCCCGCACCCGCGCCCTCACCCGCCTCCGCACCGACCAGTGCGGTCTCGGGCTTCCGCGCGCCGGCGCCCGCCCCGGCCCCCGCGCCGGCGTCGGCCGGCTCCGTCACCGGGTCCTCGTCCAGCGTCAGCACACCCAGCCGTCGGCGCTCGCGCAGGCCGAGCACGTACGCGAGGACGAAGACGCCCAGCAGTCCGACCAGCAGCGCGGGGATCATCGGTACGAAGAGGTCGCCGGCGTCGAGCTTCAGCGCGGTCGCGGCACGGGCCGTGGGGCCGCCCCAGGGGACGGTGTTCATCACGCCGTTGGCCATCGCGGCGACACCGGTCATGACGACGAGACTCATCCTCAGGCGCTTGTACAGGGGGTACATCGCCGAGACGGTGATCATGAAGGTGGTCGAGCCGTCGCCGTCCAGCGACACGATCGCGGCGAGCAGCGCGGTACCGACGACGACCCGCATCGGGTCGGCCTTGCAGAACCTGAGGATGCCCCGGACGATCGGATCGAAGAGACCGACGTCGATCATCACACCGAAGTAGACGATCGCGAACATGAGCATCGCCGCGGTCGGGGCGAGGGTGGACACGCCGTCGATGACGTAGTCACCGAGGTGGGCGCCCTTGCCGACGAACACGCAGAACAGTGCGGGGATCAGTACGAGCGCCGCGATCGGCGACATCTTCTTCAGCATGATCAGGACCAGGAAGGTCGCGATCATGGCGAAGCCGAGGAGGGTCAGCATGGAGTGGGTCACCTAACGTTCGCCCTTGAACATCCCACCAGGGCCGGCGGTGCGACGACGTTAGGTCCCGCTCGGCAGCGTTAACAAGACGTTGACGTGCGAGCAATAAGCGCAAAACACCAGGTCACAGCTTTGCTCAGGTCAGCGCGGTGGCAGCGCGGTGTACTTTTCGGTCGCGGGGCGGTCAGGGAGCGGTTCCGGGGACGGCTCCGGGGCCGCCCCCGGGCGCGATCTCGACGGGCACCCCGTTGAGCACGGCGTTGCCCGAGAGCGGGTCGAGGAGGCTGCCGTCGAGCAGCTGGTTGACGTTGACGCCGGGGTCGGCCTCGGCGTGCCGCAGCCGGGTGCCGGGCCGGTCGTGGCCCCAGCCGTGCGGCAGGCTCACCACGCCCCGGCGCAGCCCGTCGGTCAGCTCGGCGGGCGCGGTCACCTCTCCCCCGGCGCCCCGCAGACGTACCGGCTGCCCGTCCTGGATGCCGAGGCGTTCGGCGTCGTCGGGGTGGATCTGCAGGGTGCACCGGTTGGTGCCGCCGGTGAGGGCGGGCACGTTGTGCATCCAGCTGTTGTTGGAGCGCAGATGGCGACGGCCGACCAGGACGAAGCCGTCGGGGCGTGCGTCGAGGGCGGCGCGCAGCCGGGGAAGGTCGGCGGCGATCGGTTCCGGCAGCAGCTCCACCCGGCCGCTGCGGGTCCTCAGGGGCTGCGGCAGGCGGGGGCGCAGGGGTCCGAGGTCGATGCCGTGCGGGTGGGCGAGCAGCCGGTCGAGGGTGAGGCCGTCCGGGTCGGCACCGAAGCCGTCGCCGTAGGGGCCCAGGCGGAGCATCATGTCCAGCCGCCGCTCGGGGCCGTCGCGGCCGGTGAGCAGCCCGGCGAGTTCCTTCGGGTCGCGGCCGTGCACCGGGGAGTGCGGGGCCTTCACCGCCCTGCCGAGGGTCTGGTCGACGACCAGCCGGTCGACGTCCTGCGGGGCGGCGCCGTGAGCACCGGTGGCGGCGAGGACGAGCCGGGCCAGGATCTCGGTCTCCGCCATGCGGCCGGGTTCCAGCGGGAGCGCGGGGCGGGTGTAGCGGACCTGGTTGCGCACGGCGAGGGTGTTGAAGGCGAAGTCGTGGTGCGGGCTCTGCGCGGGCGGGGGCGGGGGCAGGACGACGTCGGCGTGGCGCGAGGTCTCGTTGAGGTACGGGTCGACGCTCACCATGAAGTCGAGGGAGCCGAGCGCCTTGTCGAGACGGTCGCCGTCGGGCGCGGACAGGACCGGGTTGGCGGCGACGACGATGAGGGCGCGCAGCGGTTCGCCCGCGTCGGTGGGGGTGTCGATCTCCTCGGCGAGGGCGGAGAGCGGCAGTTCGCCCTTGGCCTCGGGGTGCCGGCTCACCCGGGAGTGCCAGCGTCCGAGGGCGAAGCCGCGGCCGGGCCCGGCGGGGCGTGGGGTCTTGTCGGTGGCGGCACGGGGGAAGAGGGCGCCGCCGGGCCGGTCGAGGTTGCCGGTGAGGATGTTGAGGACGTCGACGAGCCAGCTCGCCAGGGTGCCGTGCGGGACGGTGCAGCTGCCGATGCGGCCGTAGACGGCGGCGGTGGGGGCGGCTGCGAGCTCACGGGCGAGGGTGCGGATGGTGCCCGCGTCGACGTCACAGGCCGGGGCGACGGCCTCGGGGGTGAAGTCCTTCACCGCGTCGGCGAGTTCGGCGACGCCCTGCACATGGGGAGCGCACTCCCCCAGGTCGACGAGGTCCTCCTCGACGAGCACGGACGCCATCGCCGCGAGCAGCAGGGCGTCGGTGCCGGGCCGGACGGCGACGTGCCGGTCGGCGAGGCGGGCGGTGCGGGTACGGCGCGGGTCGACGACGGTGAGGGTGCCGCCGCGGGCCCTGAGCGCCCGGAGGCGGCCGGGGAAGTCGGGTGCGGTGCACAGGCTCCCGTTGGATTCCAGGGGGTTGGCGCCGATCAGCAGCAGGTGGTCGGTGTGGTCCAGGTCGGGTACGGGGATCGCGTTGGCGTCGCCGAAGAGGAGTCCGCTGGACACGTGCTTGGGCATCTGGTCGACGGTGGACGCGGTGAACAGGCTGTGGGTGCCGAGCCCACCGACCAGGAGGGGCGGGTAGAGGGCGCCCGCCATGGTGTGCACGTTGGGGTTGCCGAGGACGACCCCGACGGCGTCCGGGCCGTGGCGTTCCACGACGGGCCGGATGCCGGCGGCGACGGCGTCGAACGCCTCCTCCCAGCCGGCCTCGCGCAACACGCCGTCGACCCGGACGAGCGGGCCGCGCAGTCGGTCGGGGTCGGCGTCGACAGCGGGGAAGGAGGCGCCCTTGGGGCAGATGAACCCCTTGCTGAAGACGTCGTCGCGGTCGCCCCGGGCACCGGTGACCCTGCCCTCGTCGACGGTGAGGGTCAGGCCACAGGTGGCCTCGCACAAAGGGCAGATACGAAGAGCGGTGCGGGACATGGAACCTCCCGGGTACGACGACGGTGACACACGGACAGGCAGGCGAGCAGAGAGCCGGGCCCTCGGACAGGCGGACAGGCCAGGAGACGGCTGAACGGACGACCCGAGCATACCGACCGGTATGCATGCGGGGGAGCCCTTTGCCGGTGCCGTTTACAGGCACCCCCGCAGGAGCCCTCCCGATCAGTCCAGTACGCGTGCCGGATGGGCGCGCAGCATCTCCCGCGGTTCGGCGATGATCTTCTCGTCGCCCCCGGGGGCGACCCTGAAGGCGAGGCGGACGAGGGCGTCGGCGGTCTCGACGGCGATGAGGAAGCGGCGGCGCAGGGCGTCGTCCGGTTCGCGGTCCAGGTAGCCGGACAGCAGGTCGGCGAGGCGGTCGGCGACGCGGTGGTCGGGTTCGGTCCTGCGGGTGCCGACGGGGATCCGGTTGCCGCAGTCGACCAGGGAGAAGCCGGGAGCGGTGCGCTTCACGTCCAGGTACTCGTCGAGTACGGCGTCCATGGCCCGCCGCCAGTCCGGGCGCCGGTGGCGGCCCTCAGACGTTCGGCGGCCTGGTGCGTGAAGCGCTCCAGCTCACGCCGGGCGAGCGCGTCGGCCATCTCGCGCTTGGTGCCGAAGAAGCGGTGGACGGAGCCGATGGGCACACCGGCGCGCCGCGCGGCGGCACGGGTGCTCAGGGCTTCGTAGCCGGCCTCGTCCAGAAGCGCGGCGCAGGCGTCCAGGATCCTGGCCAGCCGTTCGGTGCTGCGACGCTGCACGGGCGCGCGGCGGAGCGAGGTCGCGGGTGGCACGGGCACGGACTTCACGGTGCTCCCGGGTCCCGGCCGGGTGAACCCCGCTCCCCGGCTCGCCCTGTCGCGGCCGGGTCCGCGGCGGGGCTCGTGGTCGTGTCCGTGACCGGGCCCGGTTCCGAGACCGTGATGTCGGCCGTGCCCTCCACCGGCTTTCCGCGCACGGCCCACACCGAGTCGTCGTCCGCGTGGAGGCGGACGGTGACCTGGTGCGTGCCCCGCCGGACCGCGTGCGGGGGGAGGTGGTGGCCGGGGGCGCGCAGCAGGGCGACGAGGCGGTCGTCGACGTAGAGGTGTGCGAGGCCGCGGCCGGGCACCGCGCGGCGGGCGGCGCCGTCCGGCGAGAAGCGGAAGTTGCGCACACGCAGCCGTACGTCCCAGCCGCCGTCGGTGTCGGGCGTGACCTCGACGCCGACCTCGGGGGCGTCCTCCTCGTCCACCTCGCGGTAGGGCCGGCCCTCGTCGTCCCGCTCCTCCAGGAGCCTGCCGGCCGGCGGCGGCGGCCCTGCGCCCCGTTCCCGCTCCTGGACGGCACGCGAGCCGCAGCCCGCGGATCCGGCCATCAGGACGCCACAGACCGCGAGCACGGTGACCTGCCTCCCCGTCCACGCCATGCAGAGGAGCGTAGAACAGGTGTCCGGTCGCACGGATCCCCCTGGAGTCGGGTTCCGTGTCCTCCGTCGAGATGAGGGACGCGGTCCTGAGGGAGTAGGCGGCGCGGTCCTCTTGCGCCGGAGAAACCGCAATCCTACGGTGTTGCATAGGAATCGCACCCAAGGGAGCAGTGAGAATGAGCGGAGACGCGCGCAAGGCCGCCGAGGGACTCGGCCACCTCTCCGGTTTCGGCAACGAGCACAGCTCCGAGGCGGTCCCGGGCGCCCTGCCCGAGGGGCGCAACTCGCCGCAGCGCGCGCCGCTCGGGCTGTACGCGGAACAGCTGAGCGGTACGGCGTTCACCGAGCCGCGGGCCCACAACCGCCGCTCGTGGCTGTACCGGATCCGCCCGTCGGCCGCGCACCCGGCGTTCACCCGCACGGGCAACGGGGCGATCCGCAGCGCACCCTTCAACCAGACCGTGCCCGACCCCAACCGGCTGCGCTGGAACCCGCTGCCCGCACCGGACGGGGGGACGGACTTCCTGGCCGGCCTGTGGACCCTGGGCGGCAACGGCGACGTCACCCAGCGCGTCGGCATGGCGGTGCACCTCTACCACGCGAACGCGTCGATGGACCGGGTGTTCAGCGACGCCGACGGCGAGCTGCTGATCGTCCCGGAGCGGGGCGGACTGCTGCTGCGGACCGAGTTCGGGCTGCTGCACGCGGAGCCGGGACACATCGCGCTGATCCCCCGTGGGGTGCGCTTCCGTGTGGAGCTTCCGGACGGTGCGGCCCGCGGCTATGTGTGCGAGAACTACGGCGCCGCCTTCCGGCTCCCGGAGCTCGGCCCGATCGGCGCCAACGGGCTGGCGAACGCACGGGACTTCCGGGCGCCCGTCGCCGCGTACGAGGACGTCGAGGGCCCGGTGGAGGTGGTGAACAAGTTCTGCGGCAACCTCTGGTCGGCCACCTACGACCACTCTCCCCTGGACGTCGTCGCCTGGCACGGCAACTACGTGCCGTACACGTACGATCTGCGCCGTTTCAACGTGCTGGGCACCATCTCGTACGACCATCCGGACCCGTCGGTGTTCACGGTGCTGACGGCGCCGAGCGATACGCCGGGGGTGGCGGGGGTGGACTTCGTGGTGTTCGCGCCGCGCTGGCTGGTGGGCGAGGACACCTTCCGGCCGCCGTACTTCCACCGGAACGTGATGAGCGAGTACATGGGCCTGATCGAGGGTGCCTACGACGCGAAGGCGGAGGGGTTCGTGCCGGGCGGCGGCTCGCTGCACACCATGATGTCGGCGCACGGGCCGGACCGGGAGACGTTCGAGAAGGCGAGCGCCGCCGAGTTGCGCCCGCAGAAGATCGACGACGGTCTCGCGTTCATGTTCGAGACACGCTGGCCGGTGTCCCTGACGCCGCAGGCGGCACGCGCGGAGCACCTGCAGCAGCACTACGACGACGTGTGGCAGGGCCTCGAGCGCCACTTCCGCACGCTGTAGCCGGGTGGTCCGAAGGAGCCGGGCGGTCCCCGCGGTCCGGTTCGGCTCCGGGGTGTCACAGGCGATGCCGGCACACCCCTGCGCCTCACATTGCACTGAACGCTCCCGACCGGTACGGATAGCCCGTGACCTCCTTCGCGCCGGATTCGATCGTCCTGAACCGCAAGTTGCCGCTCTGGTACCAGGTGTCGCAGTCGCTGCGCGCCTCGATCCTCGGCCGCTCGCCCCGGGACCCGCTGCGCCTGCCCACCGAGGAACAGCTGGCGGTGCACTACGGGGTGAGCGTGCTGACCATGCGGCAGGCGCTGAAGGAGCTGGAGGACGAAGGGCTGATCACCCGTCACCGCCGGCGCGGCACGTTCATCGAGCCCGATGCCCTCAGGGGCGCCCCGGTGCGGCTGCTGGGCTCGGTGGACGCGATCGTGGCCCAGCAGTCCGGCATGACGACCGAGCTGCTGGAGCACGGCACCGCGCCGGTGCCGGCCGAACTCGCCGAGTACTTCCCCGGCCTGACGGAGGCGGCGGCCTACCACCGGCTGCGCAGCGACGAGAGGACCGGCGAGCCGACCAATCACGCCCGCAACTACGTCCGTCCGGAACTCGCCGCCCGGATCGACCTGGAGGATCTGCGGCGCTGGCCGATGACCAAGGTGCTGCGGGACGTCGTCGGGGTGGACATCAGCCGCATCACGGACACCGTTCAGGCGCGGCTCGCGGATCCGGAGACCGCCCGGCTCCTCCGGGTGCCGCTGCTCAGCCCGATCCTGCACTACACCGGCATCACCTACGACGCCGAGGGCAGCCCGCTGGACGTGGCCGTGATCAACTACCGGGGTGACCGCTTCTCCTTCACCGTGACGCTGGAAGCCACCTGATCCCGCCCGCCCGTCAGGTCGTACGATGCCCAGCGTGACGCACGACGACGCTCCGCTGCTGGCGGACCTCATGCCGTGGTCCGTCGCACCGCCGCGGCTCGGCCGGGGGTGGCCGGCGGCACCCGATCCGGCGGCCCTGAAAGCCCGCTGGGACGCCCTGGTGAAAGCGTCGGGACCGGACAGGGAGGCCCTGTTCCAGCCGACCCGCTCACGGACGGGCCGTACGGCGGTCGGCCGGCTCCCGGGAGGAACGGGCGGGACGGAGCGGCTGGAGCGCGCCTCGGGCCCGTGCCCGGATCCGGTCCGCGTGCTGCGCGCCCCCTTCGACGAGCAGTGGCTGATTCCCGACCAGCGGCTGATCGACGCGGCGCGCCCCGAGTTGTGGCGGGTGGCGGACGAGCGGCAGGTCTTCGTCGTCGAAACCGGACCCGCCCCAGGGCGCGGGGGCCGCACCCGGGGCGAACGTGCGCGGGGCGGCGTCGGCACCGGGGACGCCGGTGGCACCCCCGGTCCGCCGCTGCTCGCCACGTCCCTGCTGCCGGTGTTCCGTCCCGGCCGGGTCCGCCCGCTGTACCGCCGCCCCGGGGGCGCGGAGCCGAATCTGACCCCGGGCCTGTCCGAGCACCTCACGGCGCGCCTCGGCCGAAAGGCAGCGGCCGTCGACGTGCTCGCCTGGGCGGTGGCCATGGTGCGGCCCGGCCCCGGAGGGCTCACGGTGCCGCTCACCGGGGACGCCGGCGTCTGGGACGCGGGTGTGGAGGTGGGGCGCCGGATGCTGTGGCTGATGCGGCGCGACGGGGAACGCCCCCGGCTCCCGGGCGGACGCCGCCCCTACGTCCGCGCCCCGCTCCCGTCCCGCCCGCCGTCCGTCCGGTACGACCGTGACGAGGAGGCCCTGTGCTTCGACGAGGGCCGTATCTCGCCGGTGCCGCCGGCGGCCTGGGACTTCGAGGTGGCCGGGGTGCGGGTGCTGGAGCGGTGGTGTGCGGCCCGCACGGAGGTGGCCGGGCCGGGGACACTGGAGGCGATCCGTCCGGCCGGCTGGTCGCAGACCTGGACGTCGGAACTCCTGGAGCTGATCACGGTCCTCGCCCTGCTCGCCGAACTGCGCCCGCGGCAGGTTGCGTTGACGGACGGTACGGCAGCCGATCCGGTCACCCCGGCGGAGCTGCGCCGGGCGGGCGTGCTCCCCGTACCGCGGTCGGCGCGCGGGCCCGCCTCGGTCCTGGACGCACACGCGGAGGGGCCGGAGGGCCAGCTCGCGCTGATCTGACACCACGCGGCACCCGACCGGGCCGCATCGGCAACGCTCACGGGCAGGGACAGGGACAGGGTGCGGGCCGGGAACAGCAGGAGTCCGCACGCCCCCGGATCGCTCGCGCCCCCGGATCACGGCCGGGTGGGTCGGGAGCGCCGAGCCGAGGGAGGAACGGGGCCTGAAAGGGGTACCGAGAGGTACCGGAAGGGGAGCCGGGGAGGACGGCGCACCGGTGGGCGGCGCCGCGCGCCGTGGGGTGACGGCGGCGCGCACGGTGTGCCACGCCGGGACGGTGGGCCCGTCCGGACGCGGGCGCGGGACTAGCGGCTGCCGAGGAGGGAGCGGCGCAGCCGGCGCAGTGGGGCGAAGAGCGAGACGCGGCTCGTCCGCGCCCGTGCACCCTTGGCTCCGCGGTCGTGCCGGTCGCGCGCGGTCAGTTCGCGCATCAGTGACGTCGCCTCGGCCGCCTCCCGCTGCGGGACGGCGGGGCCCGCCAGCACCGAGAGGTGGCGGTCCAGTCGCGTACTGGTCGCGTTGCTCCCGCAGGTGACCGCGGGGACCCTGGCCCTGCCGCGCACCGTTATCTGATCCATGTCACTCCCCACCCGTACGAGTCCGCCCGGCCCCGGGCAGAGTAACCCTATCGTCCCGTCCGGGCACTCGCGTATCCCGGCCACAGGATTCACCTTCCCCGTAAGGGGGTTGACGAACACACGATGGTTACTCTCCGAATCCAACCGTTTTCAGGGTGAGTTGAACAACCGGCTGCGTGGTGGGCTGCGGCGATCCTCCGTCCGGCTCGACGGTTACGGCCAGTGACGTCGCGGAGGCGTCGAGACCGGGGGCGACGAGGGGGACACTGCTCTCGAAGAGCCCGAGGGAGCGCGGTTGCGCGCCGGAGCGCATGAGCCAGAGCTGACGCACACGTCCGTTCGGCGGGTTGCCGTATCCGCCGAGGGTGACGACGGCGCTCCGCTCCGATGCGGAAGCGATCACTCCGATCGTGCCGCCCCGTGCGTCGCGGCCGCTGTCCGCAAGGGCGTCGGGAGCGGCGAGAACGTGGGCGATCTCACGTGCCCGGTCCCGTTCGGCGGTCAGCTGGTCCTGGGTCCGGTCCGCCTGGACGGCGAACAGCGCGGCGACGACGAGGGCAGCGGCGGCGGCCGTCGCGAAGGGCACGAACACCTGCCCCGTACGCCCCCACCGTGACGGTCCGCGCGCACCCGTCCGGGGCCCCCGCGTCCCGGCCTGCCGCGGCGGCCCCGCCCCCGCCCCCGTCCGCCGGGAGCACCGCGGTCGCCCGCCCCGGGCGCGGTCGCCGGGCCGCCGCCGTCCTGGTCGCGGGCGTGGCCGTACTGGCCCTGGCGCTGACCGGTCTGACGTACGTGCCGCTGAACCGCGGGGACGGCTCGGAGGGCGCGGACGGCCTTACGGGCGGGGCGGGTTCGTCCGCGCGGACCGGCGGCGGTGGGTCCGGGAGCGACGACGGGACCGGGCAGACCGGCGGATCCGCCCCGGCCACCCCCGAGTACGACGGCGAGGGGGACGGCGAGGACGGCGAGGGAGAGAGGAGAGTCCGCCACCGCAGCAGTCGGTGCGGGTGACCGTGGAGGGCGTGCACACGGAGTACTCGGGCGCCTGTCCCCCGCCGCGGGAGGGGGCGCCCTCCTTCACGGCGACGTCCACCGTGGGGCGGCTGCCCGCGGAGGTGGCCCACCGCTGGGTGGGCGAGGACGAGTCGGTGGCCGACCCGGGGTGGCGGACACTGTCGTTCCCGGAGGGCGGCGGGCGCACGAAGCAGGACACGGTGACCGTGACGACGTACCTGGAGTCCGGGACGTTCGGGAACAGCATCGGGGTGGAGG
This sequence comes from Streptomyces sp. NEAU-W12, assembly GCF_026242095.1. Lineage (NCBI taxonomy): Bacteria > Bacillati > Actinomycetota > Actinomycetes > Kitasatosporales > Streptomycetaceae > Streptomyces > Streptomyces sp. NEAU-W12. The sequence goes on along the minus strand of NZ_JAPJDM010000015.1, from coordinate 57,859 downwards.
TGCGGGAGCCCGTGCACACGGCGTCGGGCTCGGTGCCGTTCTCGGTGACGTGTGAGGGGCAGGCCCCGCCGGACGGGGCCTGCCCCTCTCCTGTCGGTTCGGCGGCCGCTCCCTGAGGGACGAGGTGCGCGGCCGTGGGGTGACGTGGACCTGGGGCGGCGGCCCCCGGTGAGGGCGGCTCCCCGGGGATCAGGCCGCGCTGTCGAAGGCCGGGAGGTAACCGCCGGACTGGCCGGCCGCCTTCGGGTGGTAGGACTCGCCGATGTTGGCCCAGTTCACACTGTGCAGCCAGGAGTTGCCGGAGCAGATCTCGTGGCCGGTGAAGGGGGCGCGCACGTCGGCGAAGGTGAAGCCGTGGGCGTTGGCGCGCTGGGCGGTGACGCTGTTGAGGAGGTCGGCCGCGTCATTGACGGCCGCCCGCTTGGCTTCGGAGAGGCCGATGCAGGTGGTGCCGAGCCGGTAGAAGCGGGGGTAGCCGAGGACGACGACCTCGGCGTTCTGGGCCCGGGTGCGGATGGCCGAGTAGACGTTGTCGAGCTTGCCGGGGAGCGTCGAGGTGGCGTACGAGCGGGCGGTGTTGATCCGGGAGAGGCAGGCGCTCTCCGACTGGAGCACACAGGTCGTCATGACGTCGGCGAAGCCCGCGTCGTTGCCGCCGACGCTGATCGAGACGAGACCGGTGCCGGCACCGAGCGGGCCGAGCTGCGACGCCAGAACTTCATCCGTTCGGGCGCCCGAGCAGGCGGTGAAGTCGAAGGACGAGGGTGAGTTGGCGGCGTTCCAGAGGTACGGATAGGCCTTCGTGCTGCGCTTGCAGTCTCCGCTGGAGCCGATGTAGCTGCCTGCGCCGACACCGGAGGAGTAGGAGTCGCCGAGCGCCACATAGCCGTCTGCGGCGGCCTGTTGGGACGCGTGCGCCGTGGCTGCCCCGGTGAGGGTGGTAACGACGGCGAGGAGGATGGAACCGAGAAGGACGGAAAGCCGGGAACGTCTCATGGAACCTCCTTTAGCAGGATCTCTGCCGCAACCTTCATAGCGACTACGCGCGTTGACTGGAAGTGTCCATGCCAAAAATGTCGCCCCCTCCCCAGGAACCCCGCAATTCGTCCACCGGATAACCACCGCGCGACCACCACGGGGTCACCGTCCGCCTCTCACGGGCTCATTGACGAAACGCCACGGGAGCGGCGCAGGACCGCCACCACCGGCCACCGGAACATCTGTTCAATCCCGGACGAATTCACACCTTGGGGCCGTTCCACCCTTGACGCCCACAACGGGCTGCGTCAGATTGAAGCCCGGCATCCGGCGCTTCAGGGGGCAAAGTCGGCCATGCAGACCGTCCGCACCGGCACGCCGCTTCGCGCGAGCCGCCCCGGCCGGAACCACACGTGACACTCAAACCGACAAAAACGTGAGGTCCGGCTTGCGGCCTTGCCATCCGGGCTCAATCGTCAATACCGTCATACATCGCAATACATCTCACCCGCGTCGGTCCGTCAGCAAGCGGCTCCAGGGGAGGGCTCAGGGCCGCGACGCACCGGCGCGGGGCGCGGTAGGGGGGTGCCGTGCTCGGTGACCGCAACGGGGACCGGGCCGGGCCGCGCGGTCGGCCGGCGTGTGCCGCGGTCGGCCAGTTCTGCCAGCTCACCCGGCGTGCACGGAGCTCTTGTCGCGTCGTGCGCGGGTGAGAACCCCCCTTTCGAACCGGACGAACAGCCGGGCCGCCCAGGGGCGGGCGGCCCACCGGACGAGAGGGATCAGACTCATGAGTTCCGTTCTGCAGCCGGCGACCGAGGACCAGAACCCGCCGGCCACCGGAAAGTACCGGCCCGTCTCCTCGCACCTGGCCATCGCACCACCGGTGAGCGTGGTGATACCCGCCATGAACGAGGCCGAGAACCTGCCGTACGTCTTCAAGACGCTTCCCGACTGGATCCACGAAGTCGTCCTGGTCGACGGCAACTCCACCGACAACACCGTCGAAGTGGCCCGCGAGCTGTGGCCGGACGTCAAGGTCGTCGAACAGCGCGGCAAGGGCAAGGGGGACGCCCTGAACACCGGGTTCCAGGCCTGCACCGGCGACATCATCGTGATGGTCGACGCGGACGGCTCGGCGGACGGCAACGAGATCGTGTCGTACGTCTCCGCCCTCGTATCGGGCGCGGACTTCGCCAAGGGGTCCCGCTTCGCCAACGGCGGCGGCACCGACGACATGACCTTCATCCGCAAGCTCGGCAACCGGGTCCTGTGCGGGGTCGTCAACCGCAAGTTCGGCGCCCGCTACACCGATCTCTGCTACGGCTACAACGCGTTCTGGCGGCACTGCCTGAACAAGATCGACCTCGACTGCACCGGCTTCGAGGTCGAGACCCTGATGAACATCCGGGTCGTCAAGGCCGGACTGAGAGTGCAGGAGATCCCCAGCCACGAGTACCTGCGCATCCACGGCGCGAGCAATCTGCGGGCCGTGCGGGACGGGTTCCGCGTCCTCGGGGTGATCCTCCAGGAGCGCTCCAACCGGCGTGCGCTGCGCCGCCGCCCGCACCGCTCCCCGCTGCTCGACACGGTCCGGGGGAAGGTGTCTTGAGCGGGCCCACCCTCACGGGTGCTCCGGGCGGGCCCGACGCGTCGGGCCCGCCCGGCATCTCGGTCGTGATCTGCGCCTACACCGAGGACCGCTGGGAGGACGTCCTCGCGGCGGTCGCCTCGGTGCGGGCGCAGTCCCGGCCGGCCCTGGAGACCCTGCTGGTCGTGGACCACAACCAGGTTCTGCTGGACCGGCTGGCCAAGGAGTACCGGGAGACCGAGGACGTGCGGGTGCTCGCCAACGCGGGCCCCCGCGGCCTGTCCGCGGGACGCAACACCGGCATCGCCGCCTCGCGCGGCGGGATCGTCGCGTTCCTCGACGACGACGCCGTGGCCGAACGCGACTGGCTCGGGCACTTCGCCGAGGCGTACGCCGATCCGCGCGTGATGGCGGTCGGCGGGCGCACCGAGCCCCTCTGGGCGTCGGGGCGGCGCCCCGGCTGGTTCCCCGAGGAGTTCGACTGGGTGGTGGGCTGCAGCTACCGGGGACTGCCGCCCGGACGCGTGCGGGTGCGCAACGTCCTCGGCGGCAACGCCTCCTTCCGGCGCACCGCCTTCGACGCGGCGGGCGGCTTCGCCACCGGGATCGGGCGGGACGGGAACAAGCGCCCGCTGGGCGGGGAGGAGACGGAACTGTGCATCCGCCTCAGCCGCGCCCGGCCCGACGCGGTCCTGCTGATCGACGACCGCGCGGTGATCCACCACCGGGTGCCCGAGACCCGCGAGCACTTCCGCTACTTCCGCACCCGCACCTACGCCGAGGGCCTGTCCAAGGCGCTGGTGGCGCGCAGCGTGGGTGCCGGGAAGGGGCTGGAGTCGGAACGCCGGTACACCGCACGGGTGCTGCCCGCCGGTGTGGTGCGGGGGCTGCGGGACGCCCTGCTGGCCCGGCCGGGCGGGGCGGGGCGCGCGGGCGCGATCGTCGCCGGGGTGCTCACGGCGGCGGGCGGATACGCGGTGGGGAGTGTGCGGGCGCGGCGGGGCGGGGTCACGTTCTCCGTGGTCGACGTGTCGGACCCGGAAGGCGGGGCGCACTGCGGGGAAGACCGGCCGGACGGAGGGTCAGGGGGTGTCCGTGGCTGACGAACGGGTGCCGATCCTCATGTACCACTCGGTGGCCGACGCCCCCAGCGAGGCCACCCGTGCGCTGTCCGTGTCCCCGCGGGCGTTCGCCGAACAGATGGCGGTGGTCGCCGCGCGGGGCCTCACCCCCGTCGGCACGGCCGAACTGGCGGCCCGCTGGCGCACCGGGCGGCCGCTGCCCGCGCGGCCGGTCCTCATCACGTTCGACGACGGCTACGAGGGCGTGCACCGGCACGCCCTGCCGGCCCTCGCCGAACACGGCTTTTCCGCCACGCTGTTCGTCTCCACGGGATGGCTCCGGGGGCCCCACGACACCGGCGGCGGCCTGGACACCATGCTCGACTGGGAGCAGGTGCGCGAACTGGCCGCCGCGGGCGTGGAGATCGGCGGCCACAGCCACAGCCACCCGCAGCTCGACCAGCTCGACGACCGGCGGCTGCGCTCCGAGCTGATCCTGTGCAAGGAGATCGTCTCGGACCAGCTGGGCCGCGCTCCCACGTCGTTCGCCTATCCCTACGGCTACTCCAGCCGCCGGGTGCGGGAGGCGGTGCGGGAGACGGGGTACGCGCAGGCACTCGCCGTCGGCAACGGGCTCGCCCGCCGCGCGCAGGGACCGTACGCGTTGCGGCGCGTGACCGTGCGCCGGTCGACGGACGCCGCCGAGTTCGAGCGGCTGGTGGACGGCCGCGGCCTCACGCGCCTCTTCGCCCGGGACCGGGCCCTGACCAAGGGGTACGCGGTGCTCCGGCGGGCGCGGCACGCGCGGCGGGCGGCGGCGCGCGTCCGGCGGTGACCCGGGCACACGGCGCGCTTCACGTACGGCGCGCGTCCCGCGTGCCTCGGGGAAACCGGGTGCGCGGGGGCGTCCGCGTGCCCGATCATGGCGGTATGCCAGCGAACCCGCACGACGCACTGCCGATCCGGCTCAACGTCGACGACAGCGACTCCCCGTCCGACGTCGTCGACGCGCTGTTCCTCGGCCGCTTCGCGACGGGCGAGCAGCCGTTCTCGCACGCGGCGAACATCGACCGCGTGCGCTCCGGCGCGACCCTGCTGCCGAAGGGCGCCGAGGTGCTGCGGACCGCCCGGGACGACGACCGCAGCGCCACCCTGGCCCAGGGCGACGGCTGGACGCTGCTGGTCTCCCGCTGGAACCGGGGCGCCGACGTCACCGTCACCGCGACCACCGCCGAACTCGCGGCGAAGATCCTCGACGAGGCCACGGACGGCGCTGCGGACGAACCGGAACCGCAGCCGGAGAACGTCACCATGGGCTTCTGGTACGTGTCCCCTCGTCGCGGCCCGCACCGCACCACCCGGCAGATCTCCGCGGGCACCTGGGACGAGATCCGGCCCAACTACACCGCGCCGGTGGCGGACGCCATGGACGGCCTGATGAAGACCAGGCCCGAGGACATCGCGGGCCGGCTGCTCCTGCTGCACGGCCCGCCGGGCACCGGGAAGACGTCCGCGCTGCGCACGCTGGCCCGCTCCTGGCAGGACTGGTGCCGGGTGGACTGCGTCCTGGACCCGGAGCGGCTCTTCTCCGACGTCGGCTATCTGATGGACATCGCGATCGGCGAGGAGGACGCGACGACGGGCAAGGGGCGCTGGCGGCTGCTGTTGCTGGAGGACTGCGACGAGCTGATCCGCGGCGAGGCCAAGCACACCGCGGGGCAGGCCCTGTCCCGGCTGCTGAACCTCACCGACGGCCTGCTCGGCCAGGGCCGCAACGTACTGGTGGGCGTCACCACCAACGAGGACCTGGAGCGCCTCCACCCGGCCGTGGTCCGCCCCGGCCGCTGTCTCGCCCGGATCGAGGTGGGGCCGCTGACCCGGGCCGAGGCGGTGGACTGGCTGGGCCGCGAGGACGGCGTCGGCCGCGAGGGCGCCACCCTGGCCGAGCTGTACGCCCTGCGCAGGGGCACCTCCCCGACGGCACTGCCCCCACCACGGGGGGACGCGGAGGCGGGGCTGTACTTGTAGGCACGAGGGCACGGGGCCGGTGCTCCGGAACCGGGCCGGCCTGCTCCGCGCCCTGCTCCCCTCCCGCCCGACGGCCCGCGGCCGGGGCCTGTGGCGGAAGAGGCGTCGTCGCCCGGAGGGCGGCCGCGCGGCGTCCTGGGGGTCCCCTGCTCGAGCGAAGCCGAGAGCCTGGGGGAGCACGCGCCGGGCATCGTGCGGCAGACGTCCCTTCCGTCACAAGGCCCTACGCCTCGTACGCCGCCCGCAGCGCGTCCCGTGCGGCGGCCAGGGCCGCGTCCTCGTCCAGCCCGAGCCGTCGCGCCCGCTCCGCGTACGCCCGGGCCGCCGCCGCGACCTCACGCTCCGCGGCCGAGCCCGCGGCGGCGACGAACGTGCCGTTGCGGCCGCGGGTCTCGATCACGCCGTCCGCCTCCAGCGCACGGTAGGCCTTGGCCACCGTGTTCGCGGCGAGGCCGAGGGTCTGGGCCAGGCCCCGTACCGTCGGCAGCCGGTGGCCCACCGGCAGCACCCCCGACCGGGCCTGCTCGGAGATCTGCACCCGCACCTGCTCGTACGGCGGCGCGCTGTCGTCGATATGGATCTTCAGGGTCACGGCCCGATTGTCCCGCACCCGGCGAGGAACGAGCGGAAAATGGGAGGCGGCTCCGGCACGTCTGCCCGTAACGTACGCGTCCATGACTGTGACCGTCCGCGATCTGCGTCCCGAAGCCCGCGCCGACCTCGATGATCGCGATCAACAGGTGGTTCGACTACGAGGTCTGCGGCAGGGAGGTGCGGTATGTCCGTGAACTCGGCTGACCGCCCGGTCCTCCTGGACGTCGTCCTCGTCAAGGCGGGACGCACGAAGATCGGCTACCCGGCCGAACTGCTCGCCGACGACGGCACCCGCGTCACCGCGCGCGCCCCCTGGGCGGGCGACGGCGTGCGGGACTTCGGCTTCGTCCGCTTCGAGCCCGGCGACGTCTTCACCGAGTACTACTGGCGCGACCGGTGGTACGCGGTGAAGGAGGTGCGCACCGCCACAGGCACCCTCAAGGGCCACTACTGCGACATCACCCGCCCGGCCGAGCTCTCCGGCAACCGGCTGGTGGTCGAGGACCTCGACCTGGACCTGTGGGTCTCGGCGGACGGCACGGACGTACGGCGGCTGGACGAGGACGAGTTCGAGGCGAGCGGCCTCGCCCGGACGGATCCCGGGGCCGCGGCCGCCGCGGTGGCCGCCCTCGGCGAACTGGACGCCCTGGCCCACGAGGGCGGACTGGGCGCGCTGCTCGCGTGAGGAGGACGGGTCCGGGTCGGCCGTCCGTCGCCACGCCACGCCACGCCACGCCACGCCACGACCACCGCGTAGCGCTCGTCGTCCACCTCCCGGCCCCACAGCGCCACGTCGTCCGACAGCCGTTCCACGCTCACCCGCCCACCGAGCGGGGCAAGGAGGGCGGTGAGCCGGTCCGCCGGTGTCCCGACCGGGCTCACCGTCCCCCGCCTCCCGCGCTTCCCTGCCGCCCACCCCCACAACTCCTCGGCCGGGGCCGCTCAGGGGTGACAACCTGATCCCAGCCTGAGCACTCCCTTAACGGGGCCATAAGGATCACCGCGAGCGGCCTTCGGCAGGCGATTTCCGGGATCCCTGGGGCTAGTTTCTGAGCCACCCCCCACGGGACCCCCCCAAGCCCGTTGATCGTCCGAGGAGTTGCCGCCCCATGCCCGCACGCCGCAAGGCCGCTGTCGCCGCCGTCGGTATCGTCCCGCTCGCCCTGACCGGGCTGTCCGCCTCGCCGGCGGCCGCGCACGGTTCGATGGGCGACCCGGTCAGCAGGGTCGCGCAGTGCTTCGCCGAGGGTCCGGAGAGCCCGAAGTCGGCGGCGTGCCGGGCGGCGGTCACGGACGGCGGCACCCAGGCGCTCTACGACTGGAACGGCGTACGCATCGGCGACGCGGGCGGACGTCACGAGGAGCTGATCCCCGACGGCAAGCTGTGCAGCGCGAACAACGAGGCGTTCAAGGGGCTCGACCTGGCCCGCGCCGACTGGCCCACGACCTCGGTGAGCAGCGGCTCGTACACCTTCAAGTACCGGGTGACCGCCCCGCACAAGGGCGACTTCAAGGTGTACATCACCAAGCCCGGCCACGACCCGGCGAAGCCGCTGGGCTGGGACGACCTGGATCTGGCGAACCCGGTGGCCTCGTCCACCGACCCGGCCGCGACCGGCGGTTTCTACACGTTCTCCGGCGCCCTCCCCGAGCGGTCGGGCAAGCACCTGCTGTACGCGGTGTGGCAGCGCTCGGACAGCCCGGAGGCCTTCTACTCCTGCTCGGACGTCTCGTTCGGCGGAGGGGAAGGAGACGCGGACGGGGGCACCGCCGACAGCGGAAGCGGGGCCGGCGCCGGTGACACGCCCACCGGTGACACGCCCGAGGGCGAGGCCGCCCCGGCGCCGGTCGCCTCCGCGCCCTCCGAGGAGCAGATCGACGACGGCGCCGACAGATCGACCGTCGAGAACCACGGTCACGGGGACGACGACCCGCACACCACCGCGCAGCCTGCCCCGGCCGGCGCAGACACCGCCGGCGGGAAGACGGGCGACGGCGCCGACGGCACCCCCGAGGCCGCCGTCAACCAGCCCAAGGCGGCCGGCGCTTCGGGGAACCTCGCGGAGACCGGCGGCGACGGGGTCACCCCGTACCTGATGGTCGGCGGGGCCGCCGCCCTGGCGCTCGGTTCGGCGGCGCTGTTCGCCTCCACCCGGCGGCGCGCGGCGAGCGGGCGGCACGGCCGCTGACCCCACGTCGACCGCCGACCTCACGTCGGCCGCGACCCGGGGCCTGTCCGGCGGCTCAGGCCGGACAGGCCCCGACACGCGTACGGGCGGTTGCACGTGTCGGCCGAACGCCGAGGCGCAGGTGGTGGGGCGGGCACGGGCCGGGTCGAGGGCGTTGGCGACCTCGTGGAAGGCGATCCGGTCGGTCGGCCCGATCGCCACGTGCTCGGACAGGTCGACCGGACACAGGTCCTGGAGCAGCACGTTGCGCACGTTCGGCCCGCTCAGGTACTGGCTGCAGTAGGGGGTGACCACCTGGCCGTACCGGGTGGCGATGACGGTGTGACGGACGCCGGGCACGGTGTCCCCGCCCGCGTTGAGCCGGGTGGGGAAGTCCGAGCCGGCGACCTGCTGGGCGAGGGCGGGGGTGGCCTCGCCCAGCGGGTCCCCGACGCCGGGGAAGTACGGCAGCAGGTTGGTGAGGCCCGCGAGGGTGGTGCCGTGGTTGCTGGGGGCGATCCCGACCGCGCTGCCGCCCGGGAAGGGCGAGCCGCCGCTGTCGCCGGGCTCGGCGCAGACGCCGGCCCGGATCAGGCCGTTGACGGTGTCGCCGCTGCCGTGGTTCACGGTGGCGTCCAGGCCCGTGGCCGTGCCGGAGTGCACCTGGGTCGTGGAACCGCTGCGGGTGGCCTCCCTGCCGACGGCGGCCTCGGCGGCGCCGGAGATCGCCTGCGCGGAGCCCTCGTAGAGGTTCGCTCCAGGAAGTGCGGCAGTTCCACCGGGAAGGGCGGCACCGGCGTGGATTTCTCCTCGCCCCCGCCCGCCACGACGGGCCGCGGCTCCCGCGGCTGCGGCGCGGGGGCGTGTCCGCCATCTGCCGGGCCGCTTCGGCGGGCTGCCTGGACGCCTGGAGTTCGGCGTCGGCGGCGTCGGCGGCGGCGGCGAAAGGGCGAGCCCCCGCACGCTGGTTGCGTGCGGGGGCTCGTCGTGTGTCGGCCACTGCGAGGTCCTGCGCCGCGGGACCGGTGGTACCGGCCGGTCCCGGTCGGCGGACGCCCGGCCTAGTAGACGCTGACCCCGTAGGCGCTCAGGGCCTCCGTCACCGGCTGGAAGAAGGTCGTGCCGCCGAAGGAGCAGTTGCCGCTGCCCCCGGAGGTCAGACCGTACGCGGTGCCGTCGCTGCCGTAGAGCGAGCCGCCGGAGTCGCCGGGCTCGGCGCAGACCGTGGTCTGGATGAGACCGGAGACGATTTGGCCGCTGCCGTAGTTCACGGTCGCGTTGAGGGCGGTGACCCGGCCGCTGCGCGTACCCGTGGTGGACCCGTCGCGGATGACGGTGGTGCCCACGCTCGGAGTGGCCGCACGCGTGATGTCCACGCCGTTCGCGGTGCCGGGGCGGCTGACCGAACCGGTGTAGCGCACGATGCCGTAGTCGTTGCCCGGGAAGCTGGACCCTGCCGTGGAGCCGATGACCGAGGTACGCGCGGAGTTGGAGTACCAGGTGCTCGAGCCGGCGGTGCAGTGACCGGCCGTCAGGAAGTACTCGACGCCGCTGCTGCTGCGGACGTTGAAGCCGAGGGAGCAGCGCCCGCTGCTCGAGTAGATGGCGTCGCCACCCTGGATGAGCTTGGTGAACTTTCCGGGCGTGCGCTTGATCTGCAGCGCACCGGCGTCGGCACCGGCCTCCTGCTTGATCTGCGCGATCTCGGCCGCGGACACCGTGCTGTCGACGGTGACGACAACCCGGTTGGTCTTGCTGTCGACGGCCCAGGCGGTGCCCGGGACGTCGGCGTCCAGCACCGAACCGCTGACGCTCTTGAGCTCGGCGGAGCTGAAGGTGGTGGGAGCCTCGGACGCGTTCGCGCTGGGGATCGCGATCGCGGCGGCGGCCACGAGACCGGTGGAGACGGCGATCAGCCGGGTACGTCTCGACATGCCGCTGCGGGGGGTGGTGCGCTTGATCCTCACTTCTCGTTCCTCCATGAAGGAAGTAGGGGGCCCTCGTGGGGTTGGGGCCCGTGAGGCGCAGTCAGGGGACCGGTCACCCGGATTCCGGATATGCCGTGCCCCTGACAAGCGCTGGGGGTGAGTATTCGGTCCACGGCCCGGTCGACGCAAGAGTGCCTTTCGGTCGTCGCCCCGCGCACCGCCCGTACGGCACGCCCCTCGGCCCCCTCGCGTCACCAGCCGATACCTCTGCGCCGCAACCGGTCGCCCGCACCCCCGAGATGTCCGGAAGTAACCCCTCCGAATACTCTTGCCGACGACTCTCCGAACAGGCGCCGAAGGCCTCGGTAACCGCCGGACGGCATGCCGGGCCGCCCTGTGCCCCGGGCTCAGCAGTCGCACCCGCAGTCGCAGCCGCCGTCCTCGCCACAGCAGCTGCAGCAGTCGCAGCACCCGCCGCAGTCGCAGGGGGAGCAGGCCTGCCTGCGCTCCCCGGTCCAGGGGTCCTCGTAGGTCCCGCAGCACACCTGGCACGTGCAGAACAGCCCCGCCCACACCGCGCACCCGGCGATCAGCCCGCGCCGGCGCGGCGGCCCGGGCGGCACCGGGCCTCCGGGACCGCCCGGGGCGCCGGGGGCGCCGGGCGGTGCGTAGGGGTGAGAACCGTGGGCACAAGAAACGGTGTTGAAGGCACGATCCACGGAGGGGGGCAGTTCATGGACGAGCAGCTGGTGAGCCAGTCCGCCGTCGGTGCTGTGCCCTCCCGGGGATGCCCCGGCCCCCCAGTCCACCTCGCGCAGCGCGAGCCGGATGCCACGCACGGCGTCGTCGGCGAGCCGGCGCGCCTCGGCGAGCGGGGTGCCGGTCGCGGTGAGGGGGTTCCACGCGCCCGACGCGGCGTCGGCCTCCCGGTCCTCCACGGCGTCCAGGAGATGGGCGAGCCGGCCGAAGAGCCGCCCGGCCTCGGCGAGCGGCCCGGCGTTGCGCGGCCGTCCGGCGAGTATCGCGGTGTGCGCGAAGGCGGCCGCGGTGGCGGTCTCGGTCGGTTCGGTGACGGTGAGGATCGGGGTACCGAGGCCGGCGAGGGTCTCGATGCCGGTCTGCCGGTCGACGGCGTCGACCAGGACGGCCGTGTCGAACCCGACGTCCGAACCGGTCCGCGCCCCGGCCCGGTCCCAGCGCGCGGCGACGCGGCGCGCGGCGAGCGCCACCGGGCGGCGGGCCAGCAGCCCGTCCCGGTCGGCGACATGGTCGCGCACCTTGGCGGAGGCCAGGACCAGCGAGACGGCCGCCGCGAGCCGCGCGCCCTCACCGTGCGCGACGGAGGCGGTCCGCATCCCGCGCAGCGGACACGGCCCCGCCGTGCGCCGTCCGGCACCGGCCCGTCCGGCCTGAGCCTCCGTCAGGACGGAGACGAGCAGCCCGTCGTAGTGGGTGACGACGCGCGCGAACTGTCCGTGGTCCCCGCGCAACGCCAGACACAGTCCGCACAGATGTGCCGTCCACTGGGCCGCGAGCCGTTCACCGAGCCGGTGCCGGCAGGGCCTGACGATTCCGAACATGACGTCCCCCCGTGGGCGGTCCGATATGGAGCGGCGGCATCGTACCCAGGGGCGCCTTCACCCGTACGCGCCGCCGATCACCCATACGCCGAGAAGAATCATATTTCACTCACCGTCAGCATCCCTTTACATCAGGACCCTTGGGGGGCTTGGGCTCTCGACGGATGCGCCCTGCACCAGTACCGTCACAAACCCCCCGCGCGGCGTCCAATCGCTTGGCGCGCCATCCGCATCATGGACGACCATAGGTATGCGGAAAGCAAGAAGGACCGCTGTGAGAGGAGGCGTCCATGGGATCGGTACGCAAGGCAAGTGCCTGGCTTGGCCTCGTCGACGACAACGAAGACGAGCGTTACTACGACGACGACTACTCCGACGGGGCCGAGCCCGGGGACGCCTGGGTCACTGATCCGCGGGTCAAGGTGGCCACGGACGTCGCCGCGGAGAAGGGCCGCCGCATCGGGACGGTGACCCCGGACGGCTTCCGGGACGCCCGCGCCATCGGCGAGCTGTTCCGGGACGGGGTCCCCGTCATCATCAACCTCACCGCGATGGACGCCGGTGACGCCAAGCGCGTCGTCGACTTCGCCGCCGGGCTGATCTTCGGTCTGCGCGGTTCCATCGAGCGTGTGTCCAACCGCGTGTTCCTGCTGAGCCCGGCCGACACCGAGGTCGTCAGCGGGGAACCGGCGGCGCACCGGTCGGACGGCTTCTTCAACCAGAGCTGAGGCGGGGCCGCTCGCCGGCCCCGCACCCGCCCCCACCCGCACGGCCCACCCGGCCTACCGGAACGCGTCGATCCCGGTCAGCGCCTTGCCCAGCACGAGCTGGTGCATCTCCACGGTGCCCTCGTAGGTGAGCACCGACTCGAGGTTCGTCGCGTGCCGCATGACGGGGTACTCCAGCGAGATCCCGTTGGCACCCAGGATCGTGCGGGCCGTACGGCAGATGTCGATGGCCTCGCGGACGTTGTTCAGCTTGCCGAAGCTGACCTGCTCGGGCCGCAGGCGGCCGGCGTCCATGCGCCGCCCGAGATGATGGGCGAGCAGAATCCCCTTGTGCAGTTCGACCGCCATGTCGGCGAGCTTGGCCTGCGTCAGCTGGAACCCGCCGATGGGCCGCCCGAACTGCTCCCGCGACTTCGCGTAGCCGACGGCGGACTCGAAGCAGGCGCGCGCCGCGCCCATCGCGCCCCAGACGATCCCGTACCGGGCGTGTGTCAGGCAGCTGAGCGGTCCGCGCAGACCCGTCGCCCCGGGCAGTACGGCGTCGGCGGGCAGCCGTACGCCGTCGAGGACCAGCTCGCTGGTGACGGAGGCGCGCAGCGACCACTTGTGCCTGATCTCGGACGCCGAGAACCCGGCGCTGCCGGTGGGCACCACGAAGCCGCGGATCCCGTCGTCGGTCTGCGCCCACACCACGGCGACGCCGGCGACCGAGCCATTGGTGATCCACGTCTTGCGGCCGTTCAGCACCCAGTCCCCGCCGTCGCGCTTGGCGTGGGTCCGCATGGCGGCGGGGTCGGAGCCGTGGTCGGGTTCGGTGAGCCCGAAACAGCCGATCACCTCTCCGGCGGCCATCCCCGGCAGCCACTGCCGCTTCTGCTCCTCACTGCCGAACCGGTGGATCGCGTACATGGCGAGCGAGCCCTGGACGGAGACCAGGGACCGGATGCCGGAGTCGGCGGCCTCCAGCTCCAGGCAGGCGAGCCCGTACTGCACGGCCGAGGCGCCCGCGCAGCCGTAGCCGTCGAGCGGCATGCCGAGCGCGCCGAGCGCGCCGAGTTCCCGGGCCAGCTCGCGGACACCGGGCAGTTCACCCTTCTCGTACCAGTCGGCGACGTAGGGCAGCACCCGGTCCCCCGCCCAGGCGCGCACGGTGTCCCGGACGTCCAGGTCCTCCGGCTCCAGCAGGTCGTCGAGGCCGAGCGGGTCGGCCGGGTCGAAGGGGGGCAACTTCGCGGACGCGGACATGGACACCCTCCGGGGCGCTCGGGCCGGGGCCGAACCGGGCCGGATGCGGCCGGTGGCCGGTACGGACCCGGCCGGGGCCGATGCGGCTCGTGCTGCTCAACCAGCCAGGTCCGGAGCGACGTTACGACGCGGTGCCGCGCGCGTCCACCCGGCCGCACCGCGGCACGCCTCACACCGAGACGCGGGACTCCGCGGCCTCCCTCGGCGCGGGGACGTCGGCCACCTCGGCGGGCGCATCGGCCGCGGTCGCCGGCTCGCACTGCATCGTCCGCGGCAGCCGCAGCGCCATGACGGCCCCGAGCAGCAGCAGGGCCGCGCTGACCAGCAGGGTCACGTGCAGCCCGTGCACGAAGGCGTGGCGGGCCGCGTCCCGCAGAGCGGCTCCGGCGGGCCCGCCCAGCTGTGCGGCGACCCCGTAGGCCTCGCCCAGCGAGTGCCGCGCCGCCGAGGACTCCGAGGCGGAGACCCCGGGAACGTCCCCGAGGCGGGGCGCGTAGGCCGCGTTCATGACGCTGCCGAGGAGCGCGATCCCGATTCCGGCGCCCAGCTGGTAGGAGGTCTCGCCTATGGCGGCGGCCCCGCCCGCCTGTTCCGACGGCGCCTCGCTCAGCATCGACTCGTACGCCCCGAACAGGGTGGTCTCCAGGCCGAAGCCGAGCAGGACGAACCCGCTCAGCAGCAGGACGCGGTTGTCCTGCCCGCCCATCGGGGTCAGCAGCAGCACCGCGGCGGCCGTCAGACAGAATCCGGAGAAGACCATGCGACGCGGTCCGAACCGGCGCAGCAGCCGCGCGCCGGCCAGCCCCGCCGCCATCGCGGCGAACGTCAGCGGCAGCAGGCGCAGTCCGGTCTCCAGCGGGGAGAGTCCGAGGACGAGCTGGAGGTACTGCGCGGCGATCAGTTCCAGTCCGACCAGAGCGAGCATCGCCAGCACGATGCAGCCCACCGACGTGCTGAACGCCGGCCGGGCGAACATCCGCAGGTCGACCAGCGGATGCGTGCGCCGGCGCTGCCGGCGGACGAAGGCGGCCAGCAGGGCGGTGCCCGCGGCCAGCGACAGTACGGTCCACAGGCCTCCGGCGGACCCGCCGCCGAGCCGCTTCACGCCGAGGACCACCGAGAACAGCCCGGAGGCGGCCATCAGTGCGCCCGTCACGTCCCAGGGGCCGGTGCCGTCCCCCTTCGACTCGGGCAGCAGGATCCTGCCCACCGGGAGGCTGACCAGCATCAGCGGGATGTTGATGAGGAAGACCGAGCCCCACCAGAAGTACTCGAGCAGGAAACCGCCGAGCAGCGGTCCGACCGCCGCGCCCACCGCGGCGACCGCGCTCCAGATGCCGATGGCGAGCGCCCGCTCGCGCCGGTGGGGGAAGACCTGTCGCAGGATCGACAGCGTCGCCGGCATGATCATCGCGCCGCCGACGCCGAGCAGCGCCCGCGCCGCGATCAGCACCGGAGCGCTGTCCGCGAGCGCCGCCAGTCCGGAGGCGACCCCGAACAGGGCGTAACCGAGCAGGAGGACGCGTCTGCGGCCGACCCGGTCGCCCAGTGTGCCGAAGAGGATCAGCAGTGAGGCGCAGACCAGCGGGTAGGCGTCGACGATCCAGAGCAGTTCCATCGCGCCGGGCCTGAGGTCCTCCGTGACGGCGGGGACCGCCACGTGCAGCACTGTGGCGTCGACGGCGACGAGCAGCAGGCTGACGCAGAGGACGACGAGCACCACCCAGCGGTTGGCACCGGCCCCGGCCGCCCGACGGCGCAGCGCGGCAACCGTGGTCGTCCCGGACATGTACAGACCTCCCAGATGTTCCCTCGCCCTCGGCGGGCTCACGGGGTGGGGGACTCCCCCGTGACTCGGCCGGAGAGGAGCGGTAGGGCTCCGGCCCGTGCAACGAACGGCGAGTGACAGGCAGCGTACGCGAGGCCGCGCCGGTGTCGAGTGGCGGGCCTCTCACATCTCGGGCCCACAGGTGTGGCGTGCGCCACTTCCGCACCGCTGCCCACCGTTTCCCGCGGCCCGCTCCGGGGGTTCGCACGCCCCGTGGGACGGACCGGCCGCGCGCCCGGTCGATAATCGGGCCCGTGACCGTTCTCGAGAGACATGCCGCACCGGCCCGCCCCGGAGCACTGCGCAGGGCCGCGCCGGCGCTCCTCGGGTACGCCGCCGTGCGCGCCCTGGGCCTCCTCGTTCTGGCCCTGTGGAGCGAGGCCCGCGGCAAGAGCGCGTACACCTTGCTCACCGCCCGCTGGGACGCCCTGTGGTACACGAGGGTCGCGGAGCTGGGGTACGGCTACGAGGTGCGCCTGGCGAACGGGGACGTGCACTCGAACCTGGCCTTCTTCCCCCTGCTCCCCTGGCTGGAGCGACTGGTGGCGGCGGTGTCGCCGCTGTCGTACGCGGACGGGGGCTTCGTGGTCGCCGTGTCGGCCTCGCTCGCCGCGGCCTGGGGGATCTTCGCGGTGGCGGACCAGGTGTACGGGCCGCGGGCCGGGGTGGGCGCGGTGCTGCTCTGGGCGGTGCTGCCGGTCGGGATCGTCCAGTCGATGGCGTACAGCGAGTCCCTGTTCACGGCGCTCGCCGCGTGGTCGCTGTACGCGGTGCTGACCGGGCGCTGGGTGACGGCCGGTGTCCTGGCGGCGCTGGCCGGTCTGACCCGCCCGGTCGGGCTGGCGGTGGTCGCGGCCGTCTGGGCGGCGGGCGTCGTCTCCTTCCTGCACGAGCGCCGCACGCGTGAGGACGAGCACCGCTCGTTCGGTCGGAGTGGTGGCTCGACGACGGTGGACGGCGCGCGCTCCGGGAGACGCGCCGCCACGGAGGGGACCACCCGGCGCGTGCCCCGAGCCGGGGGCGTGCCCGTCCTGCCGGGCGCCCCCGGCTCGGGCGTCCGCCGGGCGCTCGGCCTGTTCGTCGCTCCGCTCGGTGCCGCCGGTTACGTTCTGTGGGTCGGGTACCGGACCGGGGAGGGCCTGTTCGGGTATCTCGAGGTGCAGGCGGGCTGGCGGAACGGGTTCGACGGCGGTTTCGCCTTCGCCCGGTTCACGGCGGAGAAGTTCACGTCGCTTCCGTCGGCCCCGGCGGGACTCGGGCTGGTTCTCGGGGTCGGACTGCTGGTCCGGCTGTACGTGCTCTGCGTACGACAGCGTCAGCCGCTCCCGCTGCTGGTGTACGCCGGTGTCGTCACCCTCCTCGCCCTGTGCGCGTCGAGCTACTTCGGCTCGAAGCCGCGTCTGCTGATGCCCGCCTTCCCGTTGCTGCTGCCCCCCGCCCTGGCCCTGGCCCGGCTGCGTACACCCGGGCCGGCGCTGGTGGTGGGGTCCGCGGCGGTGGCCTCCGCGGTGTACGGCGCCTTCTGGCTGAACGGCTCCGGGCCACCCTGACCGCTCCCGCGGGCCGTACCCGGCCCCTCCCGTGCCGACGAGCGGTGAGCACCGGGGAAAATCTGGGCCAGCCTTCGGTGAACGCATTCCAAAAGCGCGATAAAATCGCCCTCTCGAATGATCAAAGGAATTGGGACAGAAGCCGTCCGGGGATTGCTGATTCGCGGAAAACAAAGGCCGCCTTGAGAGCAATCCCACATCACATCGTCATCACAAAGCCGCCGATTCGACGGGTCAGCGCGTTCACTCCCTGTAACGTCGATTGGGTGCGTACCGAACGGAAGACCACCCGTCTGGACCGGGTGTTCGCGAGGCTGGATCGTGAGCCGGAACGACCGGCCCACCTCGACGTGCCTCGAATGAGCCGGCACCGGACGGTGCTTTTCGGCTCCACCCTGGCCTTCTACGTGGCGATCGTGTGGGCCGTCGTCATCACGTCCTGGCTGGTCCGGCTGGACTGGCAGGTGATGTTCTTCCGCCCGTACGAGCAGTGGGCGGAGCTGCACGCCTTCGTCGACTACTACGTGGTGCTCGGCCAGCGCGGTCCGACCGCGGTGATGGTCGCGGCCTGGCTGGGCTGGCGCTCCTGGCGGCAGCACACGCTGCGTCCGCTGCTCGCGCTCGCGGTCTCCCTGCTGTTGCTCAACGTCACCGTCGGTGCCGCGAAGTACGGCATGGGGCGCCTCGGACCGCATTACGCGACCGAGATCGGCTCCAACGAGATGTGGCTCGGCGGCAGTATATTTCCCAGCGGCCACACCGCGAACGCCGTGGTGACCTGGGGGATCCTGGCCTACCTGGCCTCCGCTCCCTGGGCGCGGCGCTGGTTGTCCGCCCTGTCCGCGGTGACCTCGCTCGGCGTCGGACTCTCCACCGTCTACATCGGCACCCACTGGCTGAGCGACGTCCTGCTCGGCTGGGTGGCGGGCCTGCTGATCCTGCTGGCCCTGCCCTGGTTCGAGCCGCTGATCGCCCGTGCCGAGGACCGGATCTTCGGCTGGCGCGACCACTGGCGGGACCGCCGGCGGGCCCGACGGGGCCGGACACCGCTCCCGGCCCCCGCCGTCGCGACACCGGTCATGCTCAAGCCGCTCACCGGCCGCGAGGGCAGCGCGGCCCCCGAGCCGGTCCCGGCGTCCCGGTCGGGCGGCCGGCCGGGCGCCTATCTGGCGCCGGGACCGCACTCGACGCGCGGGGAGCGCGCACCGGTCACCCCCGCCGGCAGCCGCCGCCCGCCGCACGGCGAGCGTCATCCGCGCGGGAACACCCCGGCGACCCGCCCCTGACGACCCCACAGGGCCCCGCGGCGGCGGCCCGGCACACGCACCCCGGCCCCGGCTCTCTCGTGGAACCGGGGCCTCTGCCGTGTCTCAGCCCTTCCAGGACCTCGCCACCGTGCCGTCCCTCACCTCGAAGTTCAGCCGTCCCACCCGGTACTCCATGGTGATGATCGCGCCCGGCGGCAGCGCCCGGACCGCCGCCCAGCCGCGCTCGCGCGCGAGTTGCTCGGCCCGGTCCGCGGGCAGGCCCACATAGGCGTCCGGGCTGTCGTCGGGTTCCGCGGAAGGTGTCGGAATGGGTGCCATACGGTCACGCTATGCCCTGCCCGGCGGGCGGGGAAGGCCGGACCGGGAACACCTGCCCGAGATCCCCCGGCGGTCACACTTCTGTCACAGGACCACGACAGACGTTTATGCTCGCCACCCTCACACGAATGGGTGATTTGAAGCCTCTTCGCGCGGGAGGCGAACACAATTTCCGGCCATCGCGCCGACGTCGCTGATAAACCCGGCGAGGAGTTCCCGAAGAAGTACCCCGGGGCCCCTTCAGGTCATTCCATTCCGTCGTCGTGACTGCAGGTACGCGCCCCGGCGACGACTCTCCACGGAAAATCCGCCGTTCCCCCACACGGTCCGCACGCTCCGGCGTCAGCGCGCCGCGTCCGCTTCCCCCGCCCGGGCCAGGGCGCGGGAGAGCCGGTCGCGGGCCGCGGCGATCCCGTCGGTCAGCCCTGCCGGCTCCAGCACCTCGAACTCGAAGCCCAGCAGCAGCACGTGGACCATCAGGGCGTCGAAGCTCGCCGCCCCGGTGCTCAGGACACAGGCGTCCGGCCCGTCCGCCCGGAGCGCGCCGGCGGAGGGCGAGATCCGCTCCGCGGCCTCCTCGACGGGCACCAGCAGCCGGATCACGGCCTGCGAGGCGTACGCGCGCGTGGAGACGCCCCGGGACACATAGGCGGCCAGGTCCCCGGCCGGGGGTTCACGCGGGACGAAGCGGGGGCCGTGCGGGGGCTTCGGGGTGAGACGGTCCGCCCGGAAGGTGCGCCAGTCCTCGCGGCCGAGGTCCCAGGCCACCAGGTACCAGCGGCGTTCCGAGCACACCAGACGGTGCGGTTCCACGGTGCGGCGGCTTATCGCGCCCTCGTGGTCGCGGTACTCGAAGCGCAGGCGTTCGGTGTCGCGGCAGAGCTGGGCGAGTTCGGTGAGCAGGGCCGGGTCGACGGCGTCGGCGCCCGGCCCGCGCAGCATCGGCACGGTGACGGCGTTCAGGGCGCCGACCCGGCGGCGCAGCCGGTCCGGCAGGACCTGTTCCAGTTTGGCCAGGGCCCGCACCGAGGTCTCCCCGATGCCTTCGATGCCCTGCCCGGCCGCCGTACGCAGGCCGACCGCGACGGCGACGGCCTCGTCGTCGTCCAGCAGCAGCGGCGGCAGTTCGGCCCCCGCGCCCAGCTGGTAGCCACCACCGGTTCCGGGGCTGGCGTTGACGGGATAACCGAGTCCGCGCAGCCGGTCCACGTCCCGGCGCAGGGTCCGGGAGCTGACCCCGAGCCGCTCGGCCAGATCGGCGCCGGACCACTCACGGTGGGCCTGGAGCAGGGACAGCAGACGCAGCAGACGTGCCGAGGTCTCCACCATGGGCCGAGTCTGCCAGCCTTTGCGGACAGCCACTGTCCGCGAGGAGGCGGCCCCGCCCGGCGGCCGGGAGCCGGAGGCCGGCAACCGGCGGCCGGACGGGGCCTCACCTCGGGACCCGGCGCGTTCGGCGGCTCGGAGCACGAGACGCCGGCCTGGCAGGATCACGTCGGGGTCGCCGCCGATGACGGCCTCGTGAGCGGCGTGCAGCTGCTGCCGGGCGGTGCCGGGCCGGGCCGGGCGGCGATGGTGCTCGGTGTGTCGCCCGCACGGACGGTGTGTTCACCGCCGGACGAGCTCCGCTGCGCGCCGCCCGGCGACCGGCCGGCGCCTTCGACGGGACCGCCCGCTTCGGCCGGGTGGCCTGGCCCGACTGGCCCGACTGGTCCGACTGGTCCGACTGGTCCGACTGGTCCGACGAGGTCGACCGCGGGGAGGAGCCCGCCGGTTCGCGGGTTTCGCCAGGGCTTCCTCGGCGGCCGCCGAGCCGGCGCCGGGTGCGCTTCCGGACGCTTCGGCACGTGCCGAGCAGGTGGGCCGGGCGCCCCGGCCCTGCCCCTGCTGGACCTTGGTGGCGACAGCGGTCTGCTGGGCCCTGGTGGCCCGGTCGGCGGCCGGCGCGTAGGCCGTGCCGCCGGACGCGCGCCAGGGGGAGGCGGAGAACTGGAGCCCGCCGTGGTAGCCGTTGCCGGGGTCGGTGTGCCGGTTGCCGCCGCTCTCGCACTGTGCGATGCGGTCCCCACCCCGCCGTCCGCCGCGGGGCGCGAGCAGGGCCGCGCCGGCCAGAGCCGCCGCCGTACGGGGGGCTTTGGGGTCTTCCGGCTCCTGCGGACGCCGTCGCGGGTGGTGCCGGCACCATCGGACATGCAGCTCCCTCTCCGAAGCCCCGGGGCCCCCCGGGGCCGGGCGCCGTCGCCGCGTCGCGGGACGCGGCATGCCGCGCTCGCCCCGCCCGCCGTCGGGTCGTGCGACGGATCCGGTGGTGCGGTGGATCCGGCTGGTGCGGTCGGCGGACGTTCCCGAGCGGTGCTCGCTGCACACGGTGGAGGAATCCAGACAGCCGACCGGACCGGACTCAAGCAACTCCCCCTACTCGCAGGCCAGTTCCTGATTACCGCCGGCAACTGCAATTCCGGGAACCCCACTTCACTCCCTGATTTCAGGATGTGCCGGCCAGCGGGCCGCGCACCGTGGAAGTCGCCTCACTCGAGCAACAGCATGAGTGTTGCAGACAGTTGACGGTGAGTGCCCGGTCCCGTGCCGGAAGTGACCGTGCGCCCGGGATGGTTCGATTCCGTTCGCTCCCGGGCGTGACTCCCGCCACAGATCGCCCGTTGTCATCTGTACGAGCCGGGGACCCGCCCCGGACCACGGGCCGGGCCCCACCCGGCCTCGCCACGCACCGCATCCCGAGGGAGCCACCCGTGCCGCGCATGCTCGACGTCAGCGACGAGGTACGCGCCGAGATCGGCGACGAAGAAGCGGACCGCCTGCTCGCCGGAGATTCCGCCCCGGGCGGTTACGACTGCACCTCCTGCCGCACACCGGGCGATCCGGAGCAGGAGCGGACCAGCACTGTCCTGTTCATCGGGGACGAGACCGCCGTTCTCGCCTTCGCCCACTCCACCTGCCTGCCCTCGCAGGTCGTCCAGGTCACCGAGGCGCAGCTCCAGGGCGCCGTGCGGTCCATCAACGGCGACGCCGCGGCCCCGCCGGCGCCCGTGCGGGACGCGCAGGCCGCCCCCGGCCGGGCCGCACCGCACGTCGTGCCGGAGCAGGCGGTGCTCGGCGTGACCAGCGGGCTGGTCCTGATCGCCGGGGAGTTGCACCCGGCGCTGGTCGTCGAGCCGACCGCGCCGGTGGCGCGGCCCGGTTCACCCGGGTTCGGCGACGACTTCCTGCCGCTGCTCGTCGAGCAGGGCTTCACGCCCGTGACCGAGCTGTCCACCACGCCGTCCGTGCTGCACGGCTGGTCGGTCCTGCTGGCCGTGGGGCAACTGCACGCGGTGCTCCAGCCGAACCCGAACGGCGGGCAGCCGGTGGCCTGGTGGCAGGCGCACCAGCCGCTCCAGGTCACCGAGGGCTGGCGGGCGGCCGCCAACAAGCACCAGCAGGTACTGCTGTTCGCGGCGCCGGTCGGCTCGATCGGCCGTCAGCCGCGCGAGGACCTGCTGCGCGACGCGCTGGACAGGGCCGCGGCGGGTGGAAGGCTGGTCGCGGCGGCCCTGCCGCTCGCCGGTCTCTGACCGGCTGACGGCCGATGACCGGCGGCTGACACCCGACCGGGATCCGGCCGCCGGCCGACAGGCCGGTGACCGGCGAAAACCCGTACCACGGCCGCATCCCTTGCCGGGCGGGGTCGTTGGGAGATACGTGCACGCATACGACACTCCCCGCCGCCAGCCCTTCCCCTTGGCCCCCGCCCCCGTGCGGTCGGCTCAGGACTCCGCGGGCGGCCCTTCGGCCACGCCGATCTACGACGCGCTCTACGCCGAGTACGTGAAGTCCTTCCGCTCGCTGCCGGGCGACCGCAGCGGCGAGGAGAAGCTGGGCTTCACCTCCTTCGGAAGCGGCCCGCACAGTACGGGATCGCCCGTCGGCCACGGTTCGGGGACGTTCGGCGGTTCCGTCGGCGGCGAGTCGTACGGTGCCTACAGCGCGGGGGCGAGCAGCGCCCGTCAGGGTGCGGGCCGGCAGCCGCAGTGGCAGCGCGTCCCGGCGGTCGGCCGGCACGCCGTCGGGCGGCCCCACGCGCCGGCGGCACTGCCCCCGGCCCCGCGCCGGGAGACCTGACCCGGGGCCACCGGACCCCGGCCCTGTCGACCGGGCATGGGGGGGGGGGGGGGGCCCGGCGGGGCCGCGCCCCGCACCCAGCCCCGCCCCGGGGACGCCCCTGA